>JAKSJH010000199.1 GCA_024398315.1 Bacteroidales bacterium | reverse complement strand
AAACTCGGTGAGGAGAGCGTTTGCCGCTACCTTACCGAAAGAGGATATACAATTGCTGCGAGAAATTACCGAATCAAAGGCGGAGAGATAGATATAATTGCTGAAAATGGTGACTATATTGCTTTTGTTGAGGTGAAATCACGCAGACCCGACAGCCTTGTGAGCGGCTGTGTCACAGTCTCTTTCGAAAGCACATCAAAGACTCTTCCGCAGCTTGACTTCAAGGCGCCGGATGCCTCCTTCGTCAGCGAAGTCTCTCTCGACGGCACCAAGGCCGCATTTGAATATTCACACGAGCACATCATCCTCTCCCAGGCGGGTTCGCCCGGTGCGGGGCATCATGATGTCACCGTGCGCTTCACGGCTCCGGACCAGTCGCTCAACCGAAGGGATGACATGCTTTACTCGCTGCTGGTCCCGGACAGGGCGAGGACCCTCTTCCCATGCTTCGACCAGCCTGACCTCAAGGCACGCTACACGCTTTCGCTCTGCGTTCCGGAGGGCTGGACAGCAGTCTCCAACTCTCCGCTCACTGAGTGCTCGGACACGTTGAGATTCGCGCCCACAGAGCCTCTGAGCACGTACCTGTTCTCCTTCACTGCAGGCCGCTACTCAAAGGAGACGCGTACCAGGGGAGACAGGGAAATCTCGATGTACCATCGTGAGACTGACCCGTTCAAGCTGGCGCAGACGGACGTGATCTTCGACGAGGTCTTCGGTGCGATGGAATGGATGGAAGACTACACAGGCATCCCGTATCCGTTCGGGAAGTACGATTTCGTCGTGATCCCGGGCTTCCAGTTCGGAGGCATGGAACACACAGGCAACACCTTCTACGCCGACACCCGCATGTTCCTGGACAAGGGTGACGGCCTGGTCCGCGAGCAGGGCCGCTACAACCTGATCGCCCACGAAGTCTCGCACATGTGGTTCGGGGACCTGGTGACCATGAAGTGGTTCGACGATGTGTGGACCAAGGAGGTCTTCGCCAACTGGTTCGCCGCGCGGATGCAGAAGGAGCGTTTCCCGGAATCAGACCTCAGCATGGCTCTGGCCGACTATGCCGTCGGAGCCTACGCAGTGGATCGTACGCCGGGTGCCAATCCGGTCAAGCAGAAGCTCGGCAACCTGAAGGACGCCGGCCTGATGTACGGCAACATCATCTACGACAAGTCCCCGATCGTCATGGAGATGATCGCCCAGATCATGTCTCCTGAGCAGCTTCAGGCTTCGCTCAGGGAGTATCTCCACACATTCGCCTTCGGCAATTCCGACTGGAACGACCTGGTGGCCATCCTGGATGCGCACACTTCCTTCGACATGCGTGCGTTCAGCAAGGCATGGATCGAGGAACCTGGGATGCCTGAGATCTCCGTTTCGGAAGAGGGTGTCATGAGCCAGACCGACCCTCTTGGAAGGGGTCTCGTCTGGAGCCAGGACCTGACCTGCGCCCTTGGCCGTCCGGACGGGAGTCGCGACACCGTGGAACTCTTCCTCAATGAGCCGTCGCTCGCCGTCCCTGAATATTCAGACTCCACCCTTGTGCTTCCGAACATCGACGCCCGTGGCTATGGGTTCTTCCGCCTTGGGGAGAGGGAGGTGGACTGGTGCCTGGAGCATCTTTCCAGCGCCGCCGGGTGTGCCTCGCTGTCCGCGGTGGAGAAGTCAGCCATCCTGCTGAACCTTTTCGAGAATGCTCTTCGCGGTGGCTTGGACAAGTCCAGGTTCGGGGCCTTCCTTCTGGACTACCTGAATGTCGAGACTGACCAGAATCTTGTCGGACAGGCTTCGTCATGCCTGTCCAGGATGCAGTTTGAGTGCTCACTTTCAGGAGGTTCCGGCCTCGATGGGTTTGACGGCAAGCTGATGGACCTTGTCCAGGGCAACGCTCCGGAACCGGTCCGCCGCAGGGCTTTCGCCCTCCGAGTCCGTTCGACCCGCAGTGACTGTCCAGACATCCTGGATGCATTCCTCTCTCCGGAATCCTTCAAGGCATTCTCCCTGACCGAAAGCGAACTGACGACCATGGCCCTGGAGCTGGCCGTCAGGAATCCCGAGAGGGCGGATGAGATCATCTCTGTCCAGAAGGGACGCATCACCAACAAGGACCGCCAGGATCGCTTCTCGTTCATCTCAAGGTCGGTCTCCTCTTCCGAGCAGGTCCTGGATTCTACCTTCAACAGCCTTCTGGATGCCCGCAACCGCAGGATCGAGCCATGGGCTTCCACTGCTCTGTCCTACCTGGGCCATCCTCTCCGGAGTGAGAGATCCCTCAAGTACATCCTGCCAGGCCTGGAGGTGCTCGAGGAGGTTCAGAGAACGGGTGACATCTTCTTCCCGACGGCTTGGCTTTCCGCCCTTCTGGGTGGTCATGGCGACGGGGAATCGGGCCCGGTCGTGGACTCCTTCCTTGCCGACCATCCTGATTATCCGCCACTTTTGAGAGCCAAGATCCTCCAGCAGCGGGATTGATTGAATAATTGTCACTATATTTGGGGAACAAAACGAAAAAACAAACCATGAGAAAGTCTTTTGTCATTGTTCTCTGCCTGCTTGCATCAGCAGTTTCCTCATCGGCCCAGACCTTCCAGTCTGGATATTTCCTTGACGGGTATTCCTATGGCTACCGCATCAACCCTGCGATCCATGACCAGCGTGGATTCCTTGGCCTGGCAGTCGGAGATGCCCAGGTAGGGATGGCATCACAGATGCCTTTCTCCACTTTCTTCCAGACCCTCTCCAACGGTGAGATGGTTCCATTCTGGGATGATTCTGCAGACGACAGGAAGGTGATGTCGAGCCTCAAGGGCCAGACGCGTCTTGATCTTGACCTTCATGAGAGCGTCCTGGCTCTCGGATTCCGCGGCAAGAACTCCTACAACACTCTCGAACTCAACGTCAGAGGTTTCGCCAGTGCCAACGCTGCTGACGGAGTCATCGGCTTCATGCTTGCCCACAGCGGTGATGACAAGAATTCCGTCTACGACATGTCGAACTCCGACTTGAAGATACAGTCCTTCTACGAGCTTGCCTATGGGCATTCCCATCAGTTCGGCGACAAGCTCAGCCTTGGACTGCGCGTGAAGTTCCTGGCAGGTCTGGAGAGCCTCAATGCAGAGACCGGAAGGCTGTACAGGGACCACGGTGAGATCGTTCCTCCTTGTGATGGCCACATGGCCGTTTCCTACAAGAACCTTGGCATCCCGACTGCCGGTGAGAGCGTGGAATTCCTGGATGTCCTTGAGATGGAGGAGTTCACTCCCGCTCCAAACGGTTTCGGAGGAAGCGTCGACCTGGGTCTCACCTATGAGCCTGTCAAGGGTCTTGTCGTGAGTGCTTCGGTTCTCGACCTCGGTGGCGTTTCATGGAAGAATCACATCTACGGCCACATCGATCCGGATCCGAAGGATGACATCCACTTCGTCCAGGAAGGTGTCAAGTCCACATTCGAGTCCCTTCCATTGACCGTGACCGCCGGAGCGCGCTACTCGATCCCTCATCTTTCATGGCTGACTCCAGGTGTGCTCTACACCCACAGGAGCTACAATGGCATGTCAACCTACACCATGAAGGCTGGACTTACCGTCTCGGCAAAGGACTGGGCCAGCATCAATGCCAACTTCGGTTCTTCGACCTACGGTCCGACATGGGGTGGAGCCTTCCGCTTCAGGCTTGGCTTCATCTCTCTCCATGCAGGTCTTGAGGGCTTCATGAATGCAGATGAGAACCCATTCAGAACCAGTGCTTTCGCTGGACTCAACTTAGTTTTCGGAAAAGGTAGGGAGAAATGATCATAGGAATTGGAGAGACCGTCCTTGACATCGTCTTCAAGTGCGGCCAGCCGAAGTCGGCAGTACCTGGAGGTTCGACCTTCAACGCAATGGTTTC
>JAKSJH010000198.1 GCA_024398315.1 Bacteroidales bacterium | reverse complement strand
TCCACCGGAACCTCTGCGTATACCTCGCCTGTATCTCCATTGACCACGGAATAGGCGACCTTATCGCCCTTACGCCAGGTCAGGAACCAGATCGGCAGCATGGCCAGGGACTGGCTCTTCTTCAGCTTGAAGTCGCTTTCGAAGGTGTGGAGGGCTGTGCAGATCCTGTCCAGACCGTCCTGCACGTCAGAAGGCACGCCGGCTCCGCACTTGACGGTGTGGTCTGCGAAGAAGTCATGGGCAGGGTCCTCGCCGTCGAACCACATGGCGGTGAACACAGGGGACGCGCTCTTCAGCGGGTTGTCCTCGAATGTGACGCTCTTGACATCAGTACCCTTGAGGGCTATCTTAAGAAGACCTTTCCCTTCTCCTTCGAAACCACCTTTGAGATAGAGGCAGTTCCTGATGGTGGCGGTCATCTCCTCCTCCGCTTCGTTACCCTTGAAAGGGGCCGGGTTCTCCATCCAGATTCCATGCATCCAGAGGGTGTAGCCCAGCACGAGCGGCACCTTCTCCACCTTGTTGTCTGAATATGTCACCACGATGTCTCCGAAGTGGTCTCCGATGAACTGGATCTTCGAAGGATCGGATGTGCCCCAGTCCGGACAGCCTTTGTCGGTGTTGAGGAAACCACCCTCCAGATAGAGGACGGCAGGATTCTTCACTGAATTGTCAGTGTTCTCCCAAGGGAGCGGGCTTTCAGGAGTCTGCGCACCGGCTGAGAGGCAGGACAGGATGCCGGCTGCCGTTGAGGCGAAGGCCATCAGGAACGAGCGTGATTTCATATTCGGAAAGATGTGTTTCGTGACTAGAATGAATATGTTCCCGGTCCGACTTCGTGGAAGTCGTAGCAGTTGTCATCCCACGGAGTCGCTGCGGCGGCGGAGACGCTCTTTGGCACGTAGACAGTTGCGTAGGTCCCGTGAGGTACGGTGACCTCCATCCTGACGGAGTCTCCGTCGGTGATGACCTTGGAGACGAGGGTTCCGTAAGGGGTCTCGGTTGACCAGCTGACATTGTCGAGTCCCTTGACAGGGATAGGCCTGATGATGCTGTGCTTGAAGCCAGGCTCCATCGGGTCGGCGCTCACTCCTGCGAGGATGTGGTAGAACCATGTCAGACCTCCGCCGAACATAGGGTGGTTGCGGGAATCGTTGCCGTTCCACTGCTCCCAGGTCGTGGTGGCGCCCTGTTCGAGCCACCATCCGAAGCTTGGGAAGTCTCTCTGGTTCATCAGGGTGAATGCTACGTCGCCCATTCCGTTGAGGGACAGGGTCTCGTAGATGAACTTGTTGGCCACGAAGCCAACGTTGACATGGCCGTTGTACTTGACCATAAGTTCGTTGCGAAGGGTTGCCTTCACGTCTTCGAGACGGTCCTCAGGCACGCCCATGCAGAGTGCGTAGACATTGCCTCCGAAGTCGCCGTAGGACTTCTCCTCAGGGTTGTACCAGACTTTGTTGAAGGCATCCCTGATGGCGCCAGCCATGGCTGAATATTCAGCAGCTGCGGCTTCGTCTCCGAGGACTTCGGCGGTCTTTGCGGTGATGTCGGCGCAGAGCCATCCGTAGAATGTGTGGACGAGTGCGTCCTTAGGGATCTGGAATGCAGGAGCCCAGTCGCCGAGGTTGTACCAGTAGAACGAGCGTCCGTCCGGGGTCTTCCTCTCGACTGAGATGGTGCCGTCCTTGACCATCCATGAGTTCATGTAGCGTACATAACCCTTCATCGGTTCGAAGCAGCTTTCGAGCATCTGCCTGTCGCCGTAGCGTAGGTAGTAGTCCCAAGGCATCTGGCAGATTGCGGCACCCCATGCGATTCCGCCACCGCAGCAAGGCTCCCAAGGGGCTCCGTTAGGCACGTAGCCTGTTTCGGGATGCTGGCTGTTCTTGACGTCGCCGAGCCACTTGTTGTAGAATGCGGACGCATCGAAGTTGTCGAGGACCATGCCCATGGCGATCTCGCCGTCACCTGTGTACGGAAGTCTCTCTCTGTGAGGACAGTCCGTTGCAACGGCAGCATGCATGTTGTCGTTCTGCGACTGTCTCCAGATTCTCTCGATGTCCATGAACAGTGTGTTGGAACTCTCGAACGTTGAGTTTGTTTCGAGTTTCGTGTTGACCATTTCAGCTACGACATTCTCTGGCTTGAGGTCGTCGATTCCGGAGACGACAGCTTCGCGGAAGACGTACCAGGTGAATCGTGGAGCGAAGTCGACCTTGCCGTCGGCGGCGAAGATGTACTCGCACTTGCCGGCCGGATATTCAGAAAGATGGTTGACACTGAGGGTCTGGCCCTTCTTGCCGGTCACGCCGGTGAACTTCACCCATCCGGAGATGACCTTGCCGAAATCGACTTTCCAGGAGCCGTCCTCCTGCTTCTCGAAGGTGACAGGCTTGAGGGTCTCGATGACCTTGTCGGTAGGACCCATGTTCGCTGTGAGCCTGCCCATCGGGGCTTCCTTGAGGACTGCCTGGTCGAAAGCGGAGTCGTCGAAGCCCGGCTTGTCCCATCCGGCCGCTTCAAGGCTTGCGTCATAGACTTCGCCCTGGTAGAGGTTGCTGAACACGACAGGGGAGTGGCCTTCCTTCCAGGTCTCGTCGGAGCAGACAGTCTCGACGGTGCCGTCGGCATATTCAAGATTAATCTGGCAGATGAGTCTCGGGTAGCCGTAGTTCGCGATCTTGTTCTCGTTGAAGAGGCCCTCGTGGAAGTAGCCGTTGCCGAGGGTCATCGTGACTGCGTTGGCGCCCTTCTTCAACATCGAGGTGACGTCATAGGAGAGATAGAGGGTCCTGTAGGCTGTCACCTCCGGTTCCAGAGGGATTCTGGTGTTGGTGAGGAGGCCAGGCCTCTTTGTGTAGTCGGTCAGTCCAGGGACGAAGTAGTCGTCACCCACCTTGGCTCCGTTGAGCTTCATTTCGAACCATCCCAGTCCGCAGACGAATGCCTTGGCCTTGACGAGTCCCTTTCCGACCTTGAACTCCTTTCTGAACGCAGGTGCGGAGAGGTCGGCCGCTGAGTCTGCGTCGTCCTGCCATGAGGCTCCGATCCACTTGGCCTTCCATTCGCTCGGGTCGAACATTCCTGTAGTCCAGTGGGCCGGTTCGGACCATCCGGTCACCTTGCCTTCCGAATCCCAGACGCGGACCTTCCACCAGTAGTCCTTCATGGACTTCATCTCTGGTCCTGAATATTCCACAAGATGAGACTCGTTCGATTCCACCTTGCCGGAGTTCCAGACATCGGCCGATTCTTCGGTCAGGGCCTTCTGTGAGGTGGCCACGAGAATCTGATAGGCAGACTGCTCGACGGAATTGATCCATGACAGTCTCGGATTCTGGATGTCGAGGAGGACATCGTTCCCTTTCTGATGTTCGCATCGGAGTGCGGCGGGGATGTTGGCCCCTCCTTTAGATGATGTACATGATGTCGGCATGGCCGGCAGGGTCATGATTGCAAGCAGCGCTGCAATGATGGCGGACTTTTTCATATTCGTTGGATTGTTGTTGAGATTTCACCTTGGTTTCCTACAAAGTTATTCACTTTATTTGAATTATGGAATCATTTGAGTGACAGAAGTTCATGAATATTGAGGCTCTCGGAGGCACTTTTTAAGTCTTTTTTAGCGATTCCATTTCAAAGAGGGACCGGTTGATTGTGGATACCATTGTGAAATAATTGAATATTAAATAATTAACAATAGAGTTGCTTCATTGTTGATAACTTTATCACTTTTTTTTACTGAGATATTCTCCATTCAATTAACTTTGCATCCGTTGGGTTGGAAGGTGGGTTCTGCTTTCCACCCCGGCTTTTGTTCTGGAACTAAGGATACACATAATTATCTCTATATATCAATGGATGTAACTGTACGAAAGACCAACGGTACGTACGAAGAGTACGACAAGGTCAAACTAATGAATGGTATTCGTGAGGCCTACAA
>JAKSJH010000197.1 GCA_024398315.1 Bacteroidales bacterium | reverse complement strand
TGAGTTCGAGATGGGCGAGTGTGACAAGGCTGACAGGGGAACTGTCATAACCCTTTACTTGGACGACGAGTCCGCCAAGGACTACGGAACGAAGGGCAAGATCGCTGAGCTTCTGGGCAAGTACTGCAAGTTCATGCCTGTTCCTGTCATCTTCGGAAAGAAGCAGGAGTGGAAGGACGGCAAGAACGTCGACACTGACGAGGACAATGTGATCAATTCCGTGGAGCCGCTCTGGACCCGCATGCCGTCCGAACTCAAGGACGAGGACTACCAGTCATTCTACAGGAATCTCTATCCGATGAAGGACGAGCCTCTCTTCCACATCCACCTCAATGTGGACTATCCGTTCAACCTGACCGGTATCCTCTATTTCCCTAAGATCAAGGAGAGGATGGCCATCGAGAAGAACAAGATCCAGCTCTACTGCAACCAGATGTTCGTGACCGACCATGTCGAGAACATCGTTCCTGAGTTCCTGACCCTGCTCCACGGCGTCATCGATTCTCCGGACATCCCTCTGAATGTCTCCAGAAGCTATCTCCAGAGCGACGAGAACGTCAAGAAAATCTCCACCTACATCACCAAGAAGGTCGCCGACAGGCTTGAGGAGATATTCAAGAACGAGCGCAGCGCCTGGGAGGAGAAGTGGGACAACATCAAGCTGTTCATTGAATATGGAATGCTCTCCGACGAGAAGTTCTGCGACAGGGCTCTCAAGTTCGCTCTTCTGAAGAACACCGAGGGCAAGTATTTCTCACTTGACGACTACCGCAAGGGCATCGAGGACAATCAGACCGACAAGGACAAGAAGGTGGTCTGCCTCTATGCTACAGATGTGGAGTCGCAGTATCCTTTCATCGAAGCGGCAAAGAACAAGGGCTACGACGTGCTGGTGATGGACTGCGAACTCGACTCGCATTTCGTCAATCTTCTTGAGCAGAAGATGACAGACACCCGTTTCGCCCGCGTCGATTCGGACTCTGTCGAGAATCTGATCCCGAAGGGCGAGAAGATCGCCCTTGAGATGAAGGAGGACCAGAGGTATGACCTCGAGAACATGTTCAAGGCCGTCCTTCCTTCCGGCAATGACTACTATGTCAGCGGTGACAATCTCGGTGAGGATGCCGATCCTGTGCTCATCACCCAGAGCGAGTTCATGAGAAGGTACCGTGAGATGAGCGCCCTTGGCGGCGGAATGAACTTCTACGGCGAGATGCCTGAGTCCTACAACATCACTGTAAACATGCAGAACCCTATCGTGGCCAACATCATGGAGGCCGCTTCCAAGGGCATCGCTCCTCAGGCCGAACTTCCTGCCGAGGCTCCTGAAAAGGCTTCCGACGAGGAGAAGAAGGCCGCCCGTGAGGCCCGCGAGGCCGTTCGCACGGCCCATCGTTCCGATGTCGAGGCCTTCGCCAAGGAGAATGACGCTCTCAAGCAGATCGTTGACCTGGCCCTCCTCGCCAACGGCATGCTGAAGGGAAAGGCTCTTGCCGACTTCATCGCCCGCAGCGAGAAGGTGGTCCGCGACGCATATTCGAAGTAGACTTTCTGTCATGAATCTTCAGGCCGGCCGTTGTGCCGGCCTTTTTTTGAATATCTTGCTGAATATTCAGATAGATGGAGTAAATTTGCAGGCACAAACAAATATTCACTTTCGATGGAAAATGTATTGAAGACATCGCTGGAAGCAGTCAGGACGAAAAAGTTCTGGAAGGACTTCCTGGTCGTGACGCTGGGAATGATGGTGACTGCGGCGGGCATCTACTATTTCATGGTCCCGGGCAAGCTCATCCTCGGCACGGCGTCCGGTATCGCCATTGTCCTCTCTGTCCTCCTGGAGTCCGTGGGGATAAAGATGAAAGTCTCGCTGCTGGTCCTTCTGATCAACCTTTTCCTCCTCATCCTTGCCTTCTCCTTCCTTGGGAAGGATTTCGGAGTCAAGACTGTCTACGCCTCCCTTGTGCTGGGCCCGATGATGGACCTCTGGGAACTTATACTCCCTTATCAGAGCATCATTGAGCCGGGAACGTCGTCTGTGATGGGGGACATCTGGCTGGACCTCCTCTGCTTCATTATCCTCCTGAGCATCTCGCAGGCCATCCTGTTCAACATAAACGCCTCCACCGGAGGACTAGACATAGTCGCAAAGCTTGTCAACAAGTTCTTCCACACCGACATCGGAACCGCACTTTCTGTGAGCGGAC
Organism: Bacteroidales bacterium; assembly: GCA_024398315.1. Lineage (GTDB taxonomy): Bacteria > Bacteroidota > Bacteroidia > Bacteroidales > UBA932 > Cryptobacteroides. Next base: position 1,788 of record JAKSJH010000197.1, on the reverse strand, counting down.
TCATCGTTGGCCTCACCGGCTTCGCCATCAGTCCTGGCAGGCTTGTCAGCATCGGACTTATCGGTACATGGCTCAACGGTATCACGGTGGACTATTTCATGGCATCCCTCAACAAGCGCCAGAGGGTCTGCCTGGTGTCCAAGGAACATGAGAAGATCAGGAAGTTCATCATCGAGTCGATCGGCCGCGGTTGTTCGCTCTATGAGATGACCGGTGGCTACACCGGCGACAAGGAAATCGAGGTCCAGTCGCTCCTCACGCAGGACGAATTCGGTAATCTGATGGAGTTCCTCAGGCGTGAGAACATCCAGGCTTTTGTGACCGCCGGCAACGTCAGCGAGATCTACGGATTGTGGTTCAAACCGAAAAAATTCCATTTCTAGTGCGTTGTAAAGCCTTTTCCGGTTTCAGTTCACAAAAAAATTGAGTATTTTTGCAAAGTAAAACATTTTGGTGATGGCGGAAAAGGATGAACAGTTCCCATTAGATTCTGAAAAACTGTACTATTCGATGGACGAGCTTACGCTCGACACCGAAGAAGGTCCTGTGACAATGAGGCTCGGTGCCTGGCTCAATTTCGATCCGGTTCGGATCCACAGGATGATTGTCAGGGACAAATCCATAAACGTGGACCAGATAGAAGTCTACAACCCACTGATGAGCAAGCTTCGCAGGGCGGATCCTGACTATTTCAAGCATTTCATGGGACTGAATGTCACCATCGACTTCCCTGGCTATTCAACGGACATCCTCGCCCGTATCCCGTTCGAGAACGACCCTGTCGGCTTCTACAAGTGGTGGCGCAAGAACAAGCATGAAGACAAGGTTTTCCTCTCGAAGGCCAATCAGATCAGGCTCTTTCAGAAAGTCATGCTGATGGAACCTAAAATAATGTTAAAAAAGGACATAGAATTCTGTCATTCTTTTTGATTTTCATTTTTATTCTTATATTTGAACTTTCAGAAATGAATATGGGAATAAACTGATAACCAACAACAATCGCAATGACTTACAAAATCATCGACATCCAGGGCATAGGCCCTGTCTATGCTGAGAAGCTTATCGCTGAAGGCATCGAGACCGTAGACGCCCTTCTCGAAAAGGGTAAGACCGCAAAAGGCCGCAAGGCTCTTGAAGAAGCTACCGGGATCAACGGCAAGCTCATCCTTACTTGGGTGAATCATGCTGACCTCTTCCGTATCAAGGGCATCGGCCCTCAGTTCGCTGAACTTCTCGAGGCCGCCGGTGTTGACACCGTGAAGGAACTCGGACATCGCGTCGCCGCCAACCTCGTCGCAAAGATGCAGGAGGTCAACGCTCAGAAGAAACTCACCAAGGTTGTCCCTGTTGAGTCCCAGGTCCAGGCCATGATTGACCAGGCCAAGGAACTTCCAGCTGTTGTCACCTACTAGTCCTTTGTTTTTCAGAGACGTTTTCAGAAGGCCGGCCCTTGAAAAGGTCGGCCTTCTCGATTGATGGGTTTGGAATCCAGGACTCCTTTTTTCACTGAGCCAGCCCAGGGATGTCCCTCACAGGGACGTCGGCCTCGCCGACCCCTTCCGAAAGCCTGCGGCTTTCTCCCTCCCTCTTAGCATGCCGAGGGTGGCAGCGTCCCCGTGAGGGACATCCCTGGACTTCCCGTCATCCTGCTTGTTCCGTCATCCTGAGCTTGACTCAGGATCTCCGGTGTGGTCGATGGATTCCGGGGCTAGCCCGGAATGACGAGAATGGCCGTAAGCATTCGAAGAAGTACATATTTCAGTTCGTGTAAGTGACATCTAACTTTGT
>JAKSJH010000196.1 GCA_024398315.1 Bacteroidales bacterium | reverse complement strand
TGCCGAGGGTGGCAGTGTTCCCGGGGCATGAACCACATTCGGGAACGTCGGCTTTGCCGACCCCTTCCGAAAGCCTTGGCTTTCTCCCTTCCTCTTAACGTGCCGAGGTCGTGAGGGCGTTTACAGCAAGCATTTTGATGTTGCGGCCCGAGCAGTAGGGGTTTAGCCCGCCGGAAAGCACTGTTCCCGGGGCATATGCTACCGCCGGGAACTCTAACGCAGACGGAGGTGAAATCTCTAGTCGAACGGGGTGCGGGCGCGCCAGTGCATGAGTCTGACAATGATGGTCTGGTCGGCTTTGCCACCGATGTCGAAACGGACACCGTCACCGACCTTGCCAGGCCATCCGAACTTCTCCCACGACTCCGCCATGTCCACCTTGCACACATTCCAGTCCGCCGACTCCTCCACCATGAAAGGAGTCTCCCTGCCACCGGCAAGCTGGTTAGGATAGCCGCCCGGACACCAGAACAGTTCGAATCTCTGGTCGGAAGTCAACTTGTACTGGAAAACGAAGATCGGACCCGGAGCATCCTGCTTCAAACCCTCGACAGGGATGTAAGGATCAGTGCCCGTGGTGTAGAAGGTCCATTCAGTAGGATCGTCCTCGTTCAACTGATTGGCCTGGATATGGTTCGACCCCATGCTCGGATTAGGACGCAGGTAGTCCACACTGTTGTAGATCACAGGATCATCATCCTCAGGAATGTCCCAGATGTACCATCCCTCAGGCACACCGCACTCCGGACCGGCCTTCCAGGCCGCATCAGGATTCATCACGAATATTCCTTCAGCAGCGACACCAGACAGCCAGCCGGACGTAAAGGACGCATCAGGAGCAGTCTTGAACATGGCCCTGAGATAGGTGAGGGAAGAACACCCGGAGAATATCTCGGCGTAACAGTTCTTCTTCACCTCTCCGTCCGGCAGGGTAGGACCTTCCGTGAGATTGGTCATTCCCTTGAACAGACTGTGGAAACAGCCCTCCGATGGGATGCTGAAGCTCTTGTCATCGGAATTCACCAGAGAAGTCAGCATGCCGGAAGCGGCGAGAGTGCCTGGACCGGAACTCTCGAAATGATAGTTGTTTGAGGCGTCCTTGCTGAAGCCCTCCGACTTTGCAGCCGCCTTGAAGAAGACACTCTCACCATCGGAAAGACTGACGGAAGACCCGATCTCATAGCTGCTCCACTTTCTCCCGTCCTTTGAGAACTCAAGCGGCACCTCTGCAGGAGAACCGCTCTTGACAAGCTTGAGGGAAGTCTGACCCGAAGATACGAACTTGAGAGGCTTGACAACTATCTCAGGCAGTACGAGGCCCTGCTCGTCAAGAGGAAGCCCCTTCGTACTCCTTGCTATCTTCACAGGAGACTTGATGACCTTGGTATAGACATTCCCCTCGAAGTCCTCAGCCTTGATGGTGATGCCTTCGCTGAATGTGACCGGAGGAACAGCAAACCAGAACGACGTGGCTTCGGCTGTGTTGAACCCTAAAGAAACTCCTGAACCACAGTCGATTGTAATCTCCGTGCCGGCATCCGGCCCCATCGTGACGGAAGGAACCGACGCATTTGAAGCCCTTACTTTGGCCGGTCCCGAAATCAACTCGCCCCCGTTACCGCTCAAAGTGACGGACCTTGCCACGAAATTGCCGTAGATCTTGACCATGAACCAGCCGCAGACGTTCCTGAACTTGAAATCGGAATCCTTGACGCCTGATGTGACAGCAACCATGGTGTTGACGTGCTGGGAGATGTCGTTCTTCAGGTAAGGCTGGGTCCCTGGAAGGACGACGTTGAACGTCCCGTCTTCATTCAGGCTGTTGCTCTCCGAATATGGATAGACGGCGTAGTTGGCCTTCAATGAAGAAGGAGCGGAAGCGCCGGATTCATTCTTCTTTGTGAAAGAACCGTTGCCGATGAAGGAATATTCACCTCCAGGCACACTGGTTGAGAACACGTTGATTCTGTCTCCTGCAAGCCATCTGTCTTGAATGCCGCCTTCAAGCGAGGCCGTCACGACATCTTCTTCGGGAGTGTCATCGGGGATGATCTCCTCCGGATCGTCCTTGCGGCATCCGGCCAGGAGCAGCAACATGGAGGCTATGAGCAATAAATGTCTTTTCATGTCACCAATCATGGTTTTCGCAAATATAATCATAATATTCATTAACTTTGCCGCTGCTGACACATTGTGAAAAAGAATTGTCATCAAACATTTGCACGACACTCTATGAAAAAGAATGAAGTCCGGTTCTTCGGATTCTTAGCCCTTCTGCTGCTTTTCGTCATGCCTTTGCGTCTGGCGGCCCAGAACCCCGAACCTCCAGCAGACATAGCCGACACTCTTTCTGCCGCTATAGTCTCCACCGACCGCATGTCCCTTCCGAGCCGCACCCAGACCGGGCTCACCAGAATAGACAAGTCCAGAATAGACGCCGGGTTCGCTCTCTTCGGCTCTCCTGATGTGATAAAGACCCTTCAGAGACTCCCCGGAGTGGCTTCAGGAACGGAACTCCTCTCCGGCCTCTATGTCCACGGAGGCACCGGCAGCGACAACCTTTTCCTTCTTGACGGCGTGCCTCTTTTCAGCACCAGCCACCTCATCGGCCTCTTCTCCTCGTTCAACTCCGACGTCGTCGAGAACGTGGACTTCTACAAGAGCGGATTCCCTGCCAGATACGGCGGAAGACTGAGCTCGGTGGTGGACGTCAACACAAGAGAAGGCAACATGCAGGAATGGCACGGCAAGTTCTCGCTGGGCCTCATCGACGGAAGGTTCCAGCTGGAAGGACCGCTGGTGAAGGGAAAGACATCGGTCAACATAGGTCTGAGAAGGACCTGGATGGACACATTCACGATTCCGGCCGTCATGATAGCCAACAAGGAACTGAAGAAGGACGGAGAGACTATGAACGCCCACTATGCCTTCTGGGACTTCAACTTCGGCCTCACGCACCGGTTCTCGTCCAAGGACAAGCTCCAGTTCAATTTCTTCGACGGGATGGACAAGCTCAAGGGACGCTACGAAATCCTTGACAGCCGCTATGACCAGGAGACCGGAACCCGCATCTACTACGAGGACCGTCTCTCCGATGATTTCGACGGAAAGCTTCTGTGGGGAAGCACGAATGCAGGACTCACCTGGACCCATACATTCAACGATGACCTGGTGTCCAGGACAAGGGCCTATGCCGCCCTGAATCAGTCCAAGATCACCTACCGCTTTGATTCCTGGCTCTGGAACGACGATGCAGGAGACTGCTATTCGACAGCCGAGACAAACGAGTCGGATGTACGTGACTGGTGTCTGAAGAGCGATTTCGACTGGACCCCCGGAGACCGGCACCACATCCGGTTCGGAGCTTCATTGCAGCATCATTTCTATCATCCATCAAGGAATTACCACAGCTGGAACATAAATGCCGGCAAGCAGCAGGAAGGTACGAAATCCGACGTGGACAACGAGTATCCGGCCGAGGAGGCCGCCGTCTATGCCGAGGATGAAATCAGCATAGGCAGAAGACTGACATTGTCCCCCGGTTTCCGCTATGCCGCATTCCTGACCGACGGAAAGCTCTGGAACGCTCCGGAACCCAGACTCTCCATGCGGTATGACATCTCCGACGCAATGGCCTTCAAGATGTCCTACGCACAGATGAACCAGTTCGTCCATTTCCTTCAGACCGTCTATCTTGACCTGCCTACATCTTCCTGGTTGCCATGTACTTCCAAGATGAAACCTATGTTCGCCCGCGAAGTCGCCGGCGGCATCTACACCCGGCTCCCGCACGGCATCATACTCAATCTCGAAGGCTTCTGGAAGACCATGGACCATCTGTATGAATATGCAGAAGGCTTCTCCCTCTATCCACCTATCGACAAGTGGGAGAATTCATTCACAGAAGGCCAGGGCCGAGCCTACGGAACGGAACTGTCCATGGAATGGTCCAATGAAAGGACCTTCGTCTCAATGGCCTACACATTGTCATGGTCCGAGAGGTTCTTTCCGGAGTTCTATCATGAATGGTATCCGGACAGGAACGACTCCAGGCACATGTTCAACCTGACATTCA
>JAKSJH010000195.1 GCA_024398315.1 Bacteroidales bacterium | reverse complement strand
AGTTCGACAGGCACATGTCGATGGAGCCTCAGAACTTCTGCACCAGCACGGGCTGGATGGCAGCCGATCCTTCCACTGTGGGCAAGATGAGCGCCGTCTGCTATTTCTTCGCAAAGAAGGTCCAGTCCTGCATAGACGTTCCTGTTGGAATCGTCGACTGCTCCTACGGAGGAACCAGGCTCGAAAGCTGGCTCCCGATGGAGACAATTAAGGAATATGGTACGGAACCTGTTGATTTTGAGACAATCCAGAAGTCTTGGACTTACGATTTCCTCTATCCTTTCATGATGTATAACGCAATGTACAACACTGTCAAGGGCTACACCGTGAAAGGTTTCATCTGGTACCAGGGCTGCTCCAATCTCGGTTTCCACGACCAGTTCGTGGACAGGATGTCCGATCTGGTCAGAATATGGAGAAGCGATTTCGGGGACGATGGCTCCAGGCTTCCTTTCTACATGACTGAAGTCGCTCCGTTCTGCCGCGAGGAGCCGAATGTGCCTGATTGCAATTCGGCACTGCTCAGAAAAGCCCAGCACGATGCCGCCAAGGTTATTCCGAATTCCGGCACCATCGTGACCGACGACCTCGCCTATCCTTACGAGAGGTATCAGATCCACCCTTGCCAGAAGCGTCAGGTGGGGGAGAGACTGGCCTACTATGCATTGAACAGGGACTATGGTTTCAGTCAGATTTCCTGTGAGTCCCCGGAGGCCGTCTCTGTGACCCGTGAGGGTGACAAGCTCCGTGTCGTGATGAAGAATCTCTACAACGGACTCAATCTGACCAACGGTGTCAAAGGACTAGAAATCTGTGGAGCGGACCACAAGTGGGTCCGTGTCAATGACATCATCTGCGACCCGGCCGGTCCGTCGCTTGTCGTGTTCTGCGACCAGGTCAAGGAGCCGGTGGCCGTCAAGTACTGCTGGGCTGACTTCGCCCCGGGCAACCTCAAGGCATGCAACGGACTGCCTGTCGCCCCATTCTATCTCAGCGTTGAATAACAATAACATGTAAGGATATGAAAATCAAGAAAGGTTTTGTGATCAGGGAGATTTGCGGTGAGACCCTTGCCTGTCCGGAAGGAGCCTCTCTCGTGGACTTCTCGATGATGATCAGACTCAATGAAACTTCCGCCTTCCTCTGGAAGGAATTCGAAGGTAAGGAGTTCACGGAAGAGACTTTGGCCGATGCCCTGTGTGAGCGCTACACAGTGGAGCGTGAGGTCGCCCTTTCGGACGTGAAAGCCCTTGTAGCACAGTTGAAGGAAATAGGCATAATCGAATAGCCCCGATGGATAGCACAACGGTCCATTATTATTGTGTAGGAGATGTGAAGTTCTCCGTCAGCGTCAAGTCTCCCTACGGCTTGATGGAATATTCGGAAACAGTCCTTGACAGAATCAGGAAGGCTGCTTCCGGTCTGCCTGTCGACGCTCTTCCGGTCAGGGCCGGTGACAGGGAGCCGTCAAGGACCTACGTCCGCTGTGCGGATGAGATTGCCGCCGGTTCTTCCACTGACTGGAATTTCGATTTCTCCCAGTACGAACCATTTGCAACCGATCCTTGTGACCAGGTCGATTTCCGTCTGGATGTGATGCCGCCGTCCTCCGATCCCGGTACGGAAGGCCTCGACCTTGTCCTGAAGGTCGATGACACCTACCCGTTCTTCACCATATACGACAAGAATGGAACCGCTGTATTCCGTTTCAACGGTCCGGACGACAGCGTCGTCGCTGTCCTGGCCATCTCTCCGGATTCCACCAGGGCGAGGTTCTTCCCGCTGATGACTGGCGGGAAACCTGTGTCCGCCAGTTCTATCTTCTACTATCTGAACATGTCTCTGATGCTTGTCTACACCTACAGGGCGGCCCTGTCGGACAGACTGATGATCCATTCATCTGTTGTCTGCCATGACGGTAAGGCGAACATGTTCCTCGGAAAGAGCGGCACTGGCAAGAGCACGCACAGCCACCTGTGGCTGGAACACGTGCCCGGGACAGAACTCCTCAACGATGACAATCCGGTGCTGGGATTCCGTGACGGAGACCTTTATGTCTGCGGAACTCCTTGGAGCGGAAAGACCCCTTGCTATCGCAACACGGCGGTTAAAGTAAGGGCGATAGTGAGCCTTCGTCAGGCGCCCGAGAACAGAGTGGAGCCATTGAAGGGTCTGGACGCATATTCTGCGCTGATTTCATCGGTCTCTTCAGTGCGCTGGAACCGTCCCGTGATGGACCACATCACATCAACATTGTCAAAAATTGCCATGTCGGTCCCATGCTACAGGATGGACTGTCTGCCTGATGCTGACGCCGCCCATACATGCCGGAATGCTATAGAACAATAGATTACAATTAAAACGAACTGAATATGTCCAAACCTCAGATCTCCTCCCGTGCGGTCATGATGCCGTACTCTCCGATCCGGAAGCTTTTCCCTTATGCGGAAGCTGCCGAGAAAAAGGGCATCAAGATCTACAGACTCAATATCGGTCAGCCGGACCTGCCTTCTCCTGAAGAAGGTCTGGAGGCCTTGAAACATGTGACAAGGAAGGTCCTTGAATATTCTCCAAGCGACGGCTTCCGTTCTTTGAGGGAGAAACTGGTCGCCTATTATGACCAGTACCAGATCAAGGTGACTCCTGATGACATCATCATCACCACTGGCGGCTCGGAGGCCGTTCTGTTCGCCTTCCTGGCCTGCCTTAACCCTGGCGATGAGATAATCGTTCCGGAGCCGGCCTACGCCAACTACATGGCGTTCGCCATCTCTGCCGGCGCGGTCATCAAACCTATCGTCTCATCCATCGAGGACGGTTTCGCCCTTCCTCCGATCGACGACCTGGAGAAGATGATCACTCCGCGCACGAAGGGTATGCTGATCTGCAATCCGAACAACCCTACCGGCTATCTCTACACCCGCAAGGAGATGAACCAGATACGTGACCTGGTAGCGAAGCACAACCTCTTCCTCTTCTCCGACGAGGTCTACCGCGAGTTCATCTACACAGGCTCACCTTACATCTCGGCCTGCCATCTGGAAGGCATCGAGAACAATGTCGTGCTGATTGACTCTGTGTCGAAGAGGTATTCTGAATGCGGAATCAGAATAGGTGCCCTGATCACCAAGAATGAGGAGCTCCGCAGCGCCGTCATGAAGTTCTGCCAGGCCCGTCTGAGTCCTCCTCTCATCGGTCAGATCGTGGCTGAGGCTTCCATCGACGCTCCTAGAAGCTATTCGATGAGGACCTATGAGGAATTCATCGAAAGGCGCAACTGCCTCATCGACGGGCTGAACAAGATAAAGGGAGTCTATTCACCGATTCCTATGGGAGCCTTCTACACTGTGGCCCGCCTTCCTATCGACGACTGCGACAAGTTCTGCAAGTGGTGCCTTACCGATTTCTCCTATGAAGGTGAGACCATCCTGATGTCTCCAGCCACTGGATTCTATTCTGATCCGAACATGGGACTCAACGAAGTACGTATCGCATATTCATTGAAGAAGGATGACCTTAAGAGGGCGCTGGAGATTCTTGCCAAAGCTCTGGAAGCCTATCCTGGCAGGGTGGACTGATCCTTCATCTCCGCCTCTGCAATGGAACATGCAACGACGTGGCCCATCGTCCAGGCGGCCTGAAGGTTGAATCCTCCTGTGACAGCATCTACATCCGTGGCTTCTCCCGCAAAGAAAAGCCGCGGATTTTTCTTTGACTCAAGTGTGTTCTGGTCAAGCTCCGGCAGTGCGACGCCGCCGCAGGTGACGAATTCGTCCCTGAACTTGCTTTTGCCGGTGATTTCATATTCGTCGTTCAGGATGGTGTTGACAAGTCTGTTCATGCCCTTGGAACCGACTTCGGACCATCTGGTCTCAGGCTTGATTCCGGTCTTTGCCAGTATATGTGTCCAGAGGCGCGCAGGAATGGCTTCCGGGTGGGTGTTGGCTGCCATTTTCTTTGCTTGTTCCGTGGCGGTCCGGTAGAGTTCCGCCCTGATCTCCGCTTCAGTCGAGTCCATCCAGTTGACCAGAAGCTTCCCTTTGTTCCGGTTGTCGTACAGATGCCTGGCCGCATAGGATGAAAGCTTGAGAACAGCTGGTCCGCTGACTCCCCAGTGTGTCACGAGGATAGGTC
>JAKSJH010000194.1 GCA_024398315.1 Bacteroidales bacterium | reverse complement strand
TTTGTGGCAAGTTCGCCGATAATCTTCAGTTCTTCCTCTTCCAGCGATATCCAGGCAGGATTGTTAGGGTTAGAGTAGATGATGGCGGCGATGTCGCCACCTGAAAGTTCCTCTTCAAGCTTGGCTCTCAGTGATTCCCCGCGGTAAGGATAGATGTCGAACTCCCTCCATTCGATGCCGAGGATCCTGAGCTGGCTCTTCTGGATAGGGAAACCAGGGTCGATGAACAGGACCTTGTCCTTTCCAGGGATTCTCTGGCAGCAGGCGATGAAGGAACCGAAGGAACCGGCCACGGAGCCCACCGTAGGGATGCAGGCCCTCGGACTGATCTCGATGTTGATGAAGGCCTTGACGAATTCACTCGCGGCCTCCTTTAGTTCCTTGACACCAGCGGCGGCAGGATACTGCGAGCCGATGCCGCTTTCGAGAGCCTTCTTCTCAGCCTCGATTCCGTAGCGGTTGGCAGGAAGGCCGGGACTGCCCTGGTCCATGCGGATGAAAGGGATACCTGTCTTCTGTTCGAGATACTGTGCCACAAGGAGAGTCTCACCTATGGTCGCATGGCTCAGGTCCGCCACATTGTTGAGTCTTGCAGCCTCAGCCACAAGCTCTTCGCTGAATATTCTCATGTCTTAAGAAGATCTTGAATTTCCTATTTCCAGTTGATGAGGTGAGTACGCTTGTCGATGACATGGGTGCTCTTTCCGCTTGAACGCTCGATGGAACCAGGTTCCTTGATGTGTATGTTCGGTTTGATGCCGGTCACGCTGCAGAGCTTGTCGTAGAGGGGCTTGATGAAAGGCATCTGCTTGGCAGGGTTCGGTGAGAAGTACTCCTCGTTGAGCTCGACATCCAGGTCGAATGTGTCCTCGTTGTTCTTCCTGTCCACATTGATGAGGAAATGCGGGGTGAACACCGGGAACTCGGTCAGCACAGCCTCGATCTGCGACGGGAAGACATTGACGCCGCGGATGATGAGCATGTCGTCGGAACGGCCGAGAATCTTGCCTATCCTGACAGAGGTTCTTCCGCACTTGCACGGTTCATAGATCAGATGGGTCAGATCCCTGGTGCGGTAGCGGAGTATCGGCATCGCCTCCTTGCAGAGGGAGGTGAAGACAAGTTCGCCCTGCTCGCCCGGAGCAACCGGCTGAAGAGTCTCAGGGTCAATTACTTCCGGATAGTACATATCTTCCCACACATGGGTTCCGTCCTGGTACTGGCACTCTCCGCCGACTCCCGGGCCGGACATTTCGGTGAGTCCGTAGATGTCGATGGCCTTGATGTGGAACTTCTTCTCGAGCTCGCGGCGGATTCCCCATGTCCATGGCTCGCCGCCGAAGAAACCGTAACGAAGCTTGAGATCCTCGAACTTGACGCTGTCGCTCTTCTCGATCGTCTCGGCAAGATGAAGGGCATAGGACGGAGTACAGCAGATGGCTGTGGTTCCGAGGTCCTTCATCAGCATTATCTGTTTGACGGAGTTGCCGACGCTTGCAGGCAGCTGCGTGGCACCGCGGACGGCAGCGCCTTCATGGGCGCCGAGTCCACCGGTGAAAAGGCCGTAGCCATAGCTTATCTGGACAGTGTCTCCAGGTCCTATGTCGCCCACCGCGAAGACTCTGGCGACACCTTCCGCCCAGTTCTTGAGGTCGTTGTCGGTGTAGGTACCGACAATAGGCTTGCCGGTGGTTCCGCTTGAAGCGTGGATCCTGCGGATCCTGTCATGAGGCACAGCCTCGAGACCGAACGGATATTCGTCACGGAGGTCGTACTTTGTGGTGAAAGGCAGCTTGGTGATGTCGTCGATGGACTTTATGTCATCCGGAGTGACTCCTGATTCATCCATCTTACTCTTGTAGAAAGGGACGTTCTCGTAGCAGTTGCGGACAACTTTGACCAGCCTCTCACTCTGAAGGGCGCGCATGTCCTCACGGGACATGCATTCCATCTTGGGGTTGTGTATCATTTTTTTGAATATTCGTTATTGTCAGGACCTGGAAGCCTCCACCCCCAGGTCGAATGCTTTGAGGTTGCCTTCGACGACAGCCTCTCCCTTGCGGGCGAAAACAACGGCTATGGCTTCCCTGAGCTGCTCCACGGAAAGGATTCCGATGAACGGAGCGGCCATCCCGAGAAGGACCATGTTGGCACCACGAGGATTCCCGGCCTCCTGGGCCACAGTCTCGATGTCGAGCATCACTGCTGAAGGCAGAGCCCTGACCTCTGCAAGGACATCATCTTCGGCAGGATAGTTCGGGATGTTCACAAATGGCTTGCTGGAAGTCACCACTGTGCCGTCAGCGGCAAGGTATGGAAGGTAGCGGAGGGACTCCATCGGCTCCATGCTGATGACAAGGTCAGCCTTGCCCTGAGGAATCAGGTCTGAATATATAGTCTCGTCAGAGAGCCTTAAGTTGCTCTGGACGTCACCGCCTCTCTGGCTCATTCCGTGGACCTCGGCCTGCTTGAGCTGAAGTCCAGCCTTGGTGGCTGCGGCGCCGATTATGGTTGCGATGGAGAGGATGCCCTGTCCTCCGACTCCGCAAAGTATTATGTCTTTCTTCATCTTGGTTTCTGTTTGGATTACTGCTTCTTCGCCTGACGGAGATGACGCTGGAGGGTCTGCATGCATTCCCTGCGCGGAATGATGACGCTTACTCCCTCATATTCAATCTCTTCCTTGAGAATCTTCGTGATTTCAGGCATGTTCTTCGGCATAGGGACGACGACCCTGACATGTTCCGGCTCGACGCCCAGGGCTATGCAGATGGCCTCGAACTTGCTGGTGCCGGCGCTGTCCTGTCCGCCGGTCATTCCGGTGGTCAGGTTGTCGCTGATCACGACAGTTATGTTGCTCTTCTCATTGACTGCATCGAGAAGGCCCGTCATTCCGCTGTGGGTGAAGGTGGAGTCTCCTATGACGGCCACCGCCGGGAAGAATCCGGCATCAGCGGCTCCCTTGGCCATGGTGATTGAAGCGCCCATGTCCACGGTGCTGGAAAGCGAGCGGAACGGAGGCAGCGCTCCGAGAGTGTAGCAGCCGATGTCGCCGAACACCCTGTAGTCAGGATAGGTTGCAAGGACCTCGTTGAGTGCAGTGTAGACATCCCTGTGTCCGCATCCCTTGCAGAACTGCGGAGGACGGCCGGCGAGGTTCCTGGCCGGTTCGAAAGTCTTTGAATATGGTTTGCCGAGAGCTGCGGCCACGTTGTCCGGAGTAAGTTCCCCTGTCCTTGGAAGGTCACCTGTGAGACGGCCCTTCACAGGATAGCCGGCGCCGAGGATGCCCTTGACGGCAGTCTCCACGAACGGCTGCCCGTCCTCGACGACGAGAAGCGAACCGTACCGGGCGGCGAAAGACTTGACAGTTTCCTCAGGGAGGGGGTACTGGCTGATTTTCAGGACATCGGCCTCGTCACCGAGAACCTCCTTGACATAATTGTAGGCTATGCCGCAGGCTATGACGCCCGTCTTCCCGCCCTTTGATTCGATGCGGTTGAAGGATGACTCGGACGCCGCCTTGCAGATTGCCGGCTGCTTTGCGATGAGTTCGACATACTTTCTCCTGGCGATTCCCGGAAGAAGCACCCAGGTGTCCGTGGAAGGGTTGAGCGGGTTCTGGTCCCTGGTCTCACCGGTGGAGACGGCCGCACGGCTGTGGGCGAGACGGGTCACCACCCTGAACAGGACAGGCACCTTGAGTTCCTCCGAAAGGTCGAACGCCTTGGAGACCATCTCATAGGCTTCCTGCTGGTTGCTCGGTTCAAAGATCGGAATCATGGCGAACTGGCCGTAGAAACGGCTGTCCTGCTCGTTCTGGCTGGAATGCATGGACGGATCGTCCGCGGCAAGGACGACAAGTCCTCCGTTGACCCCCGTGATCGCACTGTTGATGAAGGCGTCCGCACAGACGTTCATTCCTACGTGCTTCATGCAGACAAGAGCCCTCTTTCCGGCATAACTCATGCCCAGAGCGGCCTCCATGGCCGTTTTCTCATTGGTGCTCCAGCGGCAGTGGATGCCACGTTCCTTCGCCAGAGGATTCTCCTGGATGAATTCGGTGATCTCGGTCGAAGGAGTGCCAGGGTAGGCATAGACTCCGCTCAATCCGGCATCTATCGCTCCGAGAGCGATGGCTTC
>JAKSJH010000193.1 GCA_024398315.1 Bacteroidales bacterium | reverse complement strand
TTCAGGTGTCTCCAGCCGTCCGTCCTTGACAGAGAGTCTGTTCAGCAGGACATCAGGGTTGCAGTAGTCATAGCGATAACCGGACGGGAAGGGAGCATTCTGGTCCGGCTTGTGGTCGATCTCGTCACCGAGATACCACAGTACATCCACCACAGGCTTTCCTCTTTCCAGCATGAAAGAGGTTCTGGCCATGCAGTCGTTGAAGTCACGCATGTACGGCCACCAGGTCTGTGCCCGCAGGAAAGGGGTACCTATTCCGTCACCGAAAGAGCTGCCCGGAACGAGTCGGTCCGGGGCAGGATTATGGGTGTAGGCCTGGTAGATCAGATAGCTCACACCGTGGATGAAATTCTTGTTGGCCGTGCGGCGCAGGACGCTGAGCTGCTCGTCCCAGGTCTGCTGCATCGATGTGAAGGCCTCGCATGCGACGCGCGGCTTGCCATAGAGATGGGCGGCCGATGCGGTAGGACGTATCGGCTTGAAATTGAACGTACCTACGAATATCTCAGGGTCATGGACCCAGAACTCGCACATCGGAAGGTCGGCATGCTTGAAATACTACATTATGTAGCTCGGGCACACCGCACCTCCGGCCGTCTCATAGGTCACGGTACGGCATTCCGCATGGGCGTTTTCCGCCATCTTTCCATAGAAATTATTGACTACCAGATCGTTGATTACGGATCTCCAGTCCCTGAGGAAACGTGACGTGGTCTCAGGATCAACTACGGCATAACCCATCAGGGCCGGGATCCACGGTCTGAGGTCATAGCCTGCGGCCCTCTTGAATTCAGCCTCCATTCCGTCCGTCCAGGTCTGGGTCTCGCACTCCCAGCTGTCCATCAGCATGCCGTCCAGAAGACCACCGGGAAGTTGGTCGGCCAGTTTGCCGACATATCCTGCGAAATGGCTGTCAGCGCCTTCGGTCGATAATTTGTCGCACTCGAAGCCAGTGGCCTCCGGTGGAGCCGGGGCGATCTTCTTGCCGGTGTTGACGTTCCCGATCCTGAGGACGGTCCAGTCACCTTCCGGGAGATCGGCATGAAGACGGCCGTCAGAGTTCATATATTCAGTAAGGTCAAGGACTTCTCCGACCCAGCACCGTCTGTCCTGGTCCGGGTGGTCATTGTTCCTCAGTATGCTTCGGAGAGACCAGGCCGCCTCGGACTCCCATCCGTTCTTGCGAGCGGCGGACAGCAGTCTGAAAGAACTGACCCCCATCGCACCATTGACATTGGCTATCGTCAACCGGTAACGGTCGGTCGGGGGTGCCTCATCGCACGCAAGGCCCAGTGGTCTGTCAGCCTGC
This sequence comes from Bacteroidales bacterium, assembly GCA_024398315.1. Lineage (GTDB taxonomy): Bacteria > Bacteroidota > Bacteroidia > Bacteroidales > UBA932 > Cryptobacteroides. The sequence continues at coordinate 2,880 of JAKSJH010000193.1, read as the reverse complement.
CAGTTGCTCGGCGGCCAGTCCGCAGCGAACAAAGGCCTGACGCTAGCGTCGGCATAGACCGCCTCCATCTTTCCATGGATTCCCGGATCATAGCAGAACCAGTGGTTGGACAGCTGGACCGAAGAGAACTCGACCGTGCGGACCGACTCGGGCTTTTCCAGAGTTATTTCGAATATGTGCGGCTCGCTGACGGAGGTCTGTGCCAGAGTTCCAAGAATCTGAGGTGCCACTGAATATTCAAGTCCCCCCTGACTCTCGCCAAGCGGTGTACGGAATGCCAGAACCATCAGGTCTTCGTAATCCCTCCAGTCTGTGGAAGATTCCGGAGGTACAGGCAAAACCGCATCAGAACCTCCTGACACATAGGTACTTGTCCAGACGAGATGGCGCATGGCCTTGTCCGGAGTGATCCACGGACCTCCAGCCATAGCCCATCCAGGGCAGTTCTGAAGAGTGAAACGCAGCCCCAGGCTGTCCGCTTTCTGTGCCGCATACCTGACGAAGTCCTCCCACTCGGGACTGAGACTCTGAATCTGCTTGACGCCCGGCCATGCTCCGCCCCTGTTGCCGAAGAACATCTGCACTCCGGAGAAGCCTGCCTCATCTATGGCCTCCAGATCCGCCTTGATGCCTTCCCGGGAGAGGTTGCCGCAAAGACAGTCGATCCACACTTCAGGATAGAAGACACGCTGGGGATTCTCGAACAGAGTTCTGTCCTCCTTGCAGAAAGGACGTCCCAGAAGTTCCTCCGAAGGAAGCAGAGGCTGAGAGAATGTCTGAAGGGACATCAGTACGGCAAGCGCCGTGGTCAGAAGACGGAAATTGGAAGACATCTGGAACAGCGGTTTCTAGGGTTTGATTCACTGATTCAGGTCGGCGGTGATGTCGTAGCGGCCGGAAGCATATTCAACGGCCTTGTCAGATCCCGGAACGATGACTTCCGCAGTGGTTCCGGCAGGTATTTCGAAATGCCAGATGAACTTGCCGCCCTTCTTCTCCCAGTTGCTCACAATTGTGCCGTAGATGCTGTCATAGCTGGAATTGACGCGGTCGAGACCGGCAACAGCTCTCGGCTGGAGGCGCAGATGCTTGAATCCGATGCTCTCTTCGGTCTGCCCGATACCGCCCAGATAGCTGTAAAACCAGTTCAGGAGGTCTCCGAGAAGCATGAGGTGGTTGCCTGAATTCATTGCAGGATCGGCGGTGTCGCCGTTCCAGAGCTCCCAGATGGTGGTGGCACCCTTCTTCGCCATGTAGCCCCATGAAGGATAGGTGTCATTGGAGGCGATCCTGAACGCCAGATCGCCGCGGCCGGCATCTGTCAGTCCCCTCATCAGCTGTTCCATGCCCACGAGACCGGTGCTGACGTGCCCGTCGCAGTCGACTTCGGTCTTGCGGATGATGCTGTCGATGACTTGATGCTCATATTCCTTCGGAACCATTCCGAAGCGGTATGGAAGGAGGTTGGCGGTCACGGTGTTGTTGGAGTACCATCCGTTCTCCTTGTCAAGGAAAGTGTCATTGAATGCGGCGAGGACAGCAGCTCGGATTTCCTTCCAGAGTTCGATGTCAGCCTCGTTGCCGGTGACGGAAGCGAAGTTCTCCATCAGACCGGCCAGGTTGTAGAAGAAGCTGGTTGCGAGGAGCATGCCGTCAGTCTTTCGTGCAGGATCCTGTGAATGGATGAGCTCCGGAGACTCCGGCGGGACGCACCAGTCGCCGTAGTTGTCCTTGAAGACGATACCGTTGAGCGTGCATGACTCGTAGACATGGAGCATGTACTTCTTCATGGCAGGGTAGTGGCGCTGGATGACCCTGGTGTCAGCGAATTGCGAGTAAAGCATCTGGTTGCCGTAGATGAAGGACGAAGGCCAGGTCACATCGTCGACATAGAAAGGCCAGTAAGGAGGTGCAACAGACGGGAGCTGACCGTCAGGAAGCTGTCCGTCCTCGATGTCGTTCATCCATTTGTCGTAGAAAAGGTGGCAGTCGAAGATATACCCTTCACCATAGCAGCCCATGCTGCGGTCGCCCAGCCAGCCCATTCTTTCGTCGCGCTGCGGGCAGTCGGTAGGCATGCCCCTGTAGTTGCCCTTGAGACCCCACACGGCATTCCGGTAGACCTGGTTGACGACTTCATTCGAAGTCTCGAAAGTGCCGCTCATGTCCATCCTGTCGTACTTGACCATTCCTTCGAACATGCTCAGATCAGGCTTCTTGTCGAATCCAGTAAGTTCAACGAAGCGGAAACCATGGTATACAAAGAGCGGTTCCCAGTCGAAAGGCTCCTTGCGGGCCCCTGCAAGCACGATCTTGTCGGTGACCTTCGCGCTGCGGAGGTTGTCCATGTAGAGACTCCCGTCGTCCTTGACATTCTCGGCGAAACGCAGTTTCAGAGTGTCGCCTTCATCCCCCTTGAGCCTGACCTTAAGATGCCCGACCATGTTCTGTCCCATGTCGAGGATGTAGACACCCGGAGACTGTTCTGTGATCGAGACAGGCTTGACGGACTCCTGGACCGCAATTCCTGGATTGCTCATTGCGGTCAGCCTTCCTTTCGGTCCTTCGACCACCTTGGCGTCCTGCCAGTTGGACGGATCGGAGAGATTCTGCTTTCTGAAAAGTGAATATTCCTCTCCGTCGAATTCGTTGTTGCAGCCTACCGGACCTGTGGTCGACACCTTCCAGGACTCGTCGCTGGCAATGGTCTGAGTCGATCCGTCAGCATATTCGATCTCAAGCTGGTAGAGGAGGCATGGCATGCCGTAATGGGCTGTCGGAGGGATTCCGTAACGAGGCAGGAACTGCATTCTCATTGAGACGAATCGACCGTTGCCAAGGATGACAGTTGCATTCTGAGGCCCCTCGGGACGCATGCCC
>JAKSJH010000192.1 GCA_024398315.1 Bacteroidales bacterium | reverse complement strand
ACCGTTGCTTCAGCAAGAGGGATCCTGGCTTCCGGCATTCCTATCTGGTGGACGACCTGGAAGCATGCGTTGGCGAGAAGCAATGCGTTGGGATTGGCCAGTCCGACGTCTTCGGAAGCGGAGATGCAGAGACGCCTGGCAATGAAAAGAGGGTCTTCACCGGCATCGAGCATCCTCGCAAGATAGTAGACCGCAGCGTTGGGGTCCAAGAATCTTATCGACTTTATGAAGGCTGAGATGATGTCGTAGTGCATCTCCCCGTCCTTGTCGTAGACTGCGATGTTCTCCTGAATGCAATCAGTAACGGTAACATTGTCTATAACAATAGGTTTACCGGCGGCACTTAAAGCATCGATAACGATTTCAAGAACATTCAGAAGCTTCCTTCCGTCACCACCGCTGTAGCGGAACAATGCCTCGGTCTCGTTGACTGTTATGTCTCTCTTTGAGAGGATGACGTCTTCCTTGAGCGCCCTCTTGAGCAATGTGTCCAGATCCTCCTTATCAAGGGATTTCAGGACGAAGACCTGACAGCGGGAGAGGAGCGGAGTGTTGACTTCGAAGGAAGGATTCTCGGTGGTCGCTCCGATAAGCACCACGGTTCCGTTCTCGACGGCTCCGAGAAGAGCGTCCTGCTGACCTTTGTTGAACCTGTGGATCTCGTCGATGAAAAGGATCGGGGCGGCTCCCTGGGAAAAGAGCGAATTGCTCCTCGACCTTTCGATGATGTCACGAACGTCCTTGACGCCCGAACTGATCGCCGACAATGAGAAGAAATCCCTCTTCAGCGACTTGGCGATTATGTGGGCGAGAGTAGTCTTGCCAACACCGGGAGGCCCCCAGAGGATGAAAGACGAAAGATTGCCGCTCTCGATCATGTTCCGGAGCACGCATCCTTCACCGACAAGGTGTCTCTGCCCCACGTATTCGGACAGGTTCTGCGGTCTCATCCTCTCCGGAAGGGGAGGGAGGACCGAACTTGACGCCTCTCTATCGAATAATCCTTCCATATATAGCAACTAATTATTAATCAATATATAAAACATAGGTGTTATAATACTTAACATTTATGTTATGACCATTTTCCGACCAAATAGGCCTTTCTTTGACTTGTAAATATAGGAAAACTTGGACAATTATTCCTATCTTGCAGCCATGAAGACAAGGATACTTTTCATCTGCCACGGGAACATCTGCAGAAGCCCGATGGCGGAGTTCATATTCAAGGCTCTCATCAAGGCGAGGGGAGTGGAGGACTACTACTATGTCGAGAGTGCGGCAGTTTCCGACGAAGAGTTCGGCAACCATATATATCCACCGGCCAGGAGGTCTCTTTCTCAGCACGGTGTGTGGTTCGACCCTTCCAAGACTGCCAGAACGGTGACGGCAGGGGACTATGACAAGTTTGACAGGCTGATCTGCATGGATTCCAGCAACCTGCGGTGGCTCCGAAGGATCATCGGTGAGGACACCGAGGGAAAGGTCCACCTGCTGATGGCAGCCACAGGCAGCGGCAGGGATGTCGCCGACCCTTGGTACACAGGTGATTTCGAGCGTACCTTCCAGGACATTCTGGAAGGATGCGAGGCTCTGTTGGACGTAATGTCCGAATGATTGCCTATATTTGTTGTCATTGATGAAAAAGTTTGCTGTCATAGCCTTACTGACCCTTCTCAGCATTGCCGCCGGTGCTCAGACCACCCTTGGCAACGGTGAGATGCGCGGCAGCGGCGCCCCAGCCAGGAAAGGGGAGACTGTCAAAGGGATCAGGATGACGGATGTCAAGCCATTGCCTCTGGACTACAGCAAATACACCAAAGACTACGGCAGGCAGGACGACTCCAGGCAGAAGCTTAAGGACGAAGCCATCATGGACAGGGACTGGGACAATGACGAGACCGCATGGAACACTGCTTGCGCCCTTGACACCAAGGCAGCCTATCAGAAATATGTGATGAAGTACCCGATAGGGGTGCACAGGGCCGAAGCCGACAAGAAGATAATCGATTTCGATGTCGACGAGATCTTCAACGGCGACCACGGTGAACTGCCCCAGATGAACCGCACGAAAGAGGACGACAAGTCACCGACCAGCAACCTTGTCATCGAGAACACCACCGAATATGTGATGACCCTCTATTTCAGCGGTACCGAATGCAAGAAGGTGATGATCAACCCGAAGGGGAAAGTCAGGATCAAGATAAAGAACGGTTCCTACAGGGTAGCGGCGGAAGTGCCGGTACAGACCATCCATCCGTACGCTGGCAGACAGGATTTCCGCGGCGGAGACTATGAGACCGGCTACTGCATAGTTCCGTACGTCGAATGACCCCTGTGCCAGAGACCCGCACGGCTATCACCGTGCGAGGCACTTTCTATGTAAGGTGACAGGACCTTACTCTTTGGCTGTCCTGACGAGCCAGCCAATCTTCGGGGTGAGTGTCATGGTCCCGATGTCCTGGTTGACGGCAACGATTCCGGCGACAATTTCCAGTTTCCTTGTCCCTGCCACATTTCCGAGATTGTCAACATAGTCAATGGTAAACGGGACACTGACAGTCTCAGGAGCCATATGATACTTGATGGAGACTTTCTCAGGGATTCTCCGACCCTTCTCATCGAAAGGAAAGAACTTGAGGAACCATCCGTCAAAATCAGAAATCTTCTGTTTGGTTCTGGCGCATGTCGGCCTCGGATCATGAATCTTCCTTAGAGGGCGTTTTCTGACGATGTCACGCCAGAAACGGAGGCGTGGACTGCCTTCGGATGCGGCTATGAATTCTTTCAGGATCGGTTCCAGGTCACGGACCCACCAGTTAAGCCCATATTCATCAAGCATCTTGGTCTTTTCCAATACCTTACGCCAATCATCGGGAGTTCCGGTCAAAGTGATGGATGGAATTCCGCAGACAATCTGCACATCTTTGTAGTCAAAATATTGCTTTACAACATCCATCAGTATGGCTTTGGAGGCTATCTGTTCTTCAACTCCGGTTGTCGAGAAATCAGCCAGGAAAGAAGATGACAGGGGATTCTGAGTGTTCCTGTCAATCTCATCGACGAAACCCTTCACAAGATTCTCCCAGTCAGAGAGGGATTCAGGCTGTGAGAGTGTGACAAGAGTGAGATCCTTTTTTCCGTCATGATCGACGAAATAATTGCGCATTTCCTCGGGATGATTGTTGACATAAAGACTGAAACCCTGTTCAATGACCATCCAGACAGCATCTGGAGACAACACGACAGGACGGTGCTGACACCATGCCTGCAGGAGCATCTGGAAGACTACGTCAGATCCGATGTCGAACAGATTGTCATCATCTTCGAAACTGCAGGCAAGAATCTCGGATTTCCAGTCGATTTGATGAGCGGCATCATAAAAGGCTGCATCCCAGTCATAATTCAACTCTGCGGCAATCTGTCCGGCTGGTTTTACCCAACCGGCTACATAGTCAGGTATTTCGACCTTGTCGACAGCGAATGTGATCCTGCCAGGCTCATTGTCAATTATTTCCGCATTCTGAGCCCGCAAGCTGGAAGCTGCAAGAAGGACAAATAGAAAGACACCGAACTTTCTCATACTTTAAAAATTTTTGCCTTATTACAAATATATAAAAATTTTTGCCTTATTACAAATATATAAAAATTTTTGCCTTATTACTTTAATTATCCGAATTTCAACCATTGACCCCCCTCTCCCCTTGTTAGAATTTTGTTACACAATTTATATTATGTTAACTAATATATATATTTCACTTCCCGACAAGCTTTTTGGGAACTGAATATGTGAAAATGAATCAGAGTTTCCTGAATATATATTTCTCACCCTTTTCTGTAAGGAAAGCTACGACATCATTTCCTTGACGTGTACATTCAATCGACTTTCCTCGACTGTTGCAGAGCTTATATTCGGAAATACCAGGATAACGGACTGCACAAGGAATACCGGAATCACTGCGTATGGTTGCTTCATAAAGGATGCCTTCCTTCCAGGTTTGATCTACCTGGAAATTCCCTACCGCTCTTAATCCGTTGATATGTCCGTCCTTCCACAAAGATGGAAGTGCAGGAAGAAGCTGCAGAGTGTCTGTATGACTCTGAAGGAGCATCTCTGCAATTCCTGCACATACTCCGAAATTACCATCTATCTGGAATGGAGGATGACTGTCGAAAAGGTTATAGTAGACACCACCTCCTCCCCCATAGTTCACATT
>JAKSJH010000191.1 GCA_024398315.1 Bacteroidales bacterium | reverse complement strand
GTACTTCTTCCGGGGTCAGCGTGATGGCCTTGCTGCTGTCGGAGGCGCAGCCTGGAGCCATCATCGACGTTGCTGCCAGTGCTGCGGCAGAATTCAATAATGTATTCAGTTTGAACATATTGGTCTTGATCATTGGTTACTTGCTGTTTGTGTTCCTTGCCTGCTCGACAGGACGGTAAGCGACCATGAAGCGGCCGCTGGAATTGAGTGGCTCGGTGAACGGCTGGCAGGACTGGATCCTCTTGTCGGAGCCGCAGTCATAGCGCCTGCAGTCGCTGCCGGTAGGCTCACCGGCGTACATGTAGACATGCTCCGGATAGGCACCGCTCTTCGCCGGCCTGACACCGATGATGTCCCCCGGCTGGAGGTCGGCAGGGTCTGTGATCTTCTGGAATCCGCGCTCTTCAGCCCATTTGAATATGTTGCTGACCACCAGTCCGGACCTTTCTGGCTGACCTTCAGTGAAGCCGAGGCGGTAGAGCACCCATGAGCAGAGACGGTCGCAGCTGACTTTCTTCGCATCGTGGTTGATGGCAGGGTTTATAGGTGCGTCACCATAGACGAATCCGTTGACCCTGGCGTAGTCGGTGACCCATTTCGCCTCTCTGAGCAGGTCGCTCTGAAGTTCGGTGTACGGGGAATAGACGAACTTGCCGTTCTTGTCGCAGATCCTGTAGCCCAGCACTTTGTTGAGGTTGCAGAGCGCCTTGGCGCGTGCGAAGTCCTTGCCCTTGTAGATCACGTTATCGATCTCGCCGTATTTCACGTCTCCTTCATCTGATTTCAGGCAGACGGTGAAAGGCGCCTTGAACTCTTTAGACGGCATGATTCCGGCGGAAGGAGCGAGCACATCGACTTTGACCGGTCCGAGCAGACCGCTTTCGCGGAGCGGACTTCCAGCGCCTGGACCGTCGATGACCCAGGTCTTTCTCTGGCTTTCAGGCAGGGATGCATCATAGGCGAGCCTGTTGAACCAGGTGCTTGTCACCTCGACCTTGATTTCGTTGATTCCTTTCTTGATGGCCTCAGTGATGTCGCATCTGTATGGTGCCGCCCAGAGAGCCGGGAATTCGTGTCCGTTGACTGTGACGACAGCGATCTCTTCCACCTTTCCGAGATCAAGGACATATCTGGATTTCTTGGACATCCTGCCCGCATCCACCTTGGCGCTGTAGACGGCAGTTCCGCTGAATGCCTTGCCTTCTTCGCTGATGTTCAGGTCTTTCCATGCCTTGAGCTCGTTCGTTACTACCGGACCTTCAATACCCCATCCCTCCGGGAAGGAGATGGTCCACTCCTGTCCTTCAAGGCTGATGGACGATGTTTTTGAATATTCAGTTACATCCTTCTTCTCTATGTCGTGGCGGAAGACCACGAAGATGCATTCTCCGCGCTCGAGGTCGAGGTTCAGCAGGGTGCGTCCGTCCCTTGGGGATGTGCTGACATCCTTGACGGAACCGTCCATCGGGTTCCAGATCTGGACAGCACCTGTGCAGTTGATGTCCAACGTCCCGTGGAAATCCCTTTCCTTGAGAGGACTGACCAGATACCAGTCGGCTCCGTCGATGGCCCTGTGGCACCAGTCCACATCCTCGGAAGCGATGTCGGTCGGGATGCCGAGCTGGCGGAGGGCATCTCCGATGGAGGTCTTCTTGATCACTCTGCCGTTCTTGACCCTACCGTTCCAGAGTGCGTTGACTGCGTTGCGGAATCTTTCCTGCTGGCCTTCATTGTCGCCGAGGGTGGCAGGATTCTGAGGAGGGTTGCCGATGAGTATGCCACCCTTTGAGACAAGTTCGAGCAGTTTCTCGGCCACTTCCGGGAGCATCCTCTCTGCATCAGGAATCCAGAGTACGTCATAGGATATTCCGTCCGGAGTCACCCACTTGCCGTCCTTGACGTCGATTCTGGTGAGAAGGGCGTCCCTGTTGACATAGTCGTAGCGGTAGCCTTTCGGGAAAGCCGCCATCTGGTCAGGCTTCTGGGTCGGTTCGTCACCGAGGAACCAGAGGACGCTGCTGACAGGTTTTCCTCTTTCAAGCATGAAGGTGCATCTCGAAAGGTAGGTGTTGAATTCGTCCATGAACTTCCACCAGGTCTGCTTCCTGATGAAAGGCGTCCCGATTCCGCCTCCGAAGGTCGTTCCAGGGAAATAGGTGTCCGGGTCAGGGTTGTGGGTGTAGGTGTGGAACACGAGGTGCGACACACCTTCGGCCAGGTTCTGGTTGGCGATCTCGCGGAGCATGGAAAGATGCTCGTCCCAGGTCAGCACGAAGCTGGTGAACGCTTCTGCTGAAACCCTCGGCTTGCCGTACATCCTGGCAGCCGATGCGGTCGGCCGGATCGGCTTGTAGTTGTGGTTTGCGAGGAAGTTGTCGAAAGGCTGCCAGAACTCGCACATAGGCACGTCGGCGTACTTGTAGTACTCCATAGGATCTGCAGGGAATATGTCGCCGGCGGCAGTTTCGTAAGAGACCGTGATGCCTTTCTTCCGGGCGTTCGAGGCCATCCTTCCGAAGAAATTGTTGACGAACAGGTCGTTCTGCGTCCTTCTCCAGTCCGCAAGGAACTCAGCCGTGCGCTCATGGTCATCGATGACGTAACCCATTAAGGCAGGGAACCAGAGCTTCAGGTCATAGCCGGCCACTCTCCTGAACTCCTCGTACATCTTCGGGGTCCATGTCTGTGACTTGCACTCCCAGCTGTCCATCAGCATGTTGTCGACGAGTCCATTGAGGGCACCGTCATTGAGTCTTCCGACATAGTTGTCGAACTGGAAGTCCACGCATTCCGTGTCGAACTTGTTGACCTCCCATCCTGTCGCCTCTGCAGGGGCCGGACCGTTCCTCATTCCGGTGTTGACATCGCCGATTCTGAGGACAATCCATTTTCCTTCAGGTACTTCCAAAGCAATCTTGCCATCGGCGTCCATCTGTCCGGTAAGGTCAATGATTCCTGATGACTTGACATACGCGTCAGGATCCTGTTCCGGGTGGCTGTTCTCGCGGACGGTTCCGCGGCTGGTCCATCCGGCTTCACCCTCCCAGCTGTTCTTCCTGGCGGCGGTGCTGAGACGGACGTAGCTGACTTCAGCATATTCATTGTTGCTGAATTCCAATGTGTAGTCCTGGCAGTCCTGGCATTCGTTGAGAGCAAAGGTCATTGTGTAGTCCTGGTCCTGCCAGTTGGCCATAGGCATGCCGGCATCAAGGATCACCTTGTCGCCGCCTTCGCAGTGGGCGATGAGTCTGACATGAATCCCCGGATCCACTCCGAAATCGTGGTTGAATCTGTCCACTGCGTTGAATATCAGACTTCTGACAATATCCTTTCCCGGTATTGAGAAGTCCACCTTGTGCGGATTCCTGCTGGTTGAAGGTGCGAGGGTGAATCCGTGGTAATTGTCCCTGTTGAGACATTCCGCCCACTCTTCTGTGTTTGAATCAGCTTTGACTGAAGTGACAGTCAGCAGCTTACCGTCATCACCCTTCGGGGCGGGGAAGGCAAGGACCGCCAGGTCCTCGTAGTCCTGCCAGTCAGCCTTGTCCTTGACCGGGAGAATCACTTCCAGCCTGCTTCCGTCCGATTCGACATAGGTCGTCGTCCACGAAATGTTCCTCATGGACTGCTCCGGCTTTATCCACGGACCGCCGCTCTGGCTCCATCCCGGGCATGTCTGCATGGTGAACCTGAGACCGAGCCTCTGTGCCTCCTCGGCGGTTGACTTGACGAGAGACTCCCATTTCGGACTGAGACATTCGATGTGCTCTTTGGTTCCCGGCCAGTCGGCGGGATTACCCTGCTGGCCGTGGAAGAACTGTATCCCGGAGAACCGTGCGTCCGAAACCGCCTTCAGATCCTTGGCGATTGCCTCTGGGGAACCGATGCTACCGTTGAGGAAATGGAACCATGTTTCCGGAAAAAAGATCTGATCCGGGTTCTTGAACTGTCCGGCATCAGCCTCGCTGAACGGCTTCCTGAGATCGTCCACATCAGGGACAGCCTGCTTTGTCTGGGCGAAAGAAACTGCACAGACCGTCAGCAGAGCCAGTAAAATAGACTTCTTGAACATTTCGTGAGTGTTTTTGCAATCCTAAAGATAGAAATTATTCTGTTCAAGTGCAAAACTTGTCACATCCCGAAAAGACACAGGTCTGATGCCATTATTTGCTATTTTGACTCACTAGTGTCCGGTAAAAATTCATAAAAGTTCTTTGAAAATATTGATTGTTAGGT
>JAKSJH010000190.1 GCA_024398315.1 Bacteroidales bacterium | reverse complement strand
GGGACAATTGGTACATCGGTGTCGGCGGAGGTGTCAGTACTGTCTACCTCCCTAATGCTGATAATCTGATCAATCCGGCCTTCACGGTCGATGTCACCAAGTGGCTTACTCCTTCATTCGGACTCAGAGCCGGTTATCAGGGCCTCAATTTCAAGGATGACGGTTTTACCTATAATTATAATCACTATGTCCTTGAAAGGGACAAGAACGGTTACATCACCCAGAACTACCACTTCTTCCATGGTGATGCCATCCTCAGCATAACAAACCTTATCTGGGGCTACAAGGAGAACCGTTTCTGGAACGTGGACCCATATGTCCATGCCGGTTACATCTGCATGTACAACCCGACTGCGGGATATTCATACGCTCATGATCCTGAGTTCGAGGCCGGTCCTGGTCTCCTCAACAGATTCCGTCTTGGAAAGAGGGTCAATCTCACCCTCGATGTCAAGGATGTGATTTTCAGCAGCCGTTTCCAGAATTACAATGAGGGCCGTCCTGCCAACATGCTCGTCGGTAACATCGGTCTCCAGGTCGGTCTCGGCAAGACCAACTGGCACCGCTTCAACACAGAGATCGTAGCCGCCAACGCTGCTCTCGCCAAGGCTTACGATGAGATCGAGGCTCTCAAGAACGCTCCTAAGGAGAAGGAAATCATCGAGGTCGTCAAGGAGATTCCTGCTGCCAATCCTGATGGAATGGAGCTCGTCCCACTCGCACTCGGTGTCGCCCCTATCACCCTCTTCTTCGAGATCAACCACACCGACCTCAACGTTACCGAGCGTGCGCACCTCGACTACTATGTCAAGAACATCCTTGAGAAGGACCCTAACCGTGTCTTCTATCTCACAGGTACCGCCGATGAGGGTACTGGAACCCAGGCAATCAACGAGAGACTCTCCATGGGCCGTGTCAAGGAGGTTATCCGCATCCTCAAGGAGGAATATGGCATCACTCCTGACCGCCTCGTCCTCAAGGCTGCTGAGATCGTCAATACTAACAACGATCCTCGCCTTGACCGCAGCGTCATCATCGAACACTAGAATTTTATCACACAACAAGCATAAAAAAGGATGGTCACTGACCATCCTTTTTTCGTACTCTGTCATTCAGATGACGTTCTGTTCGATTCCTTATTCGAGGAACCAGTCTTTCTCCACGCAGCTGGCGTGGTGCTCGGTGATGCCCTTCTCGTCCATCCAGCGGCGTGTCTCGCGGGTCTTCAGATGCGTGTGCTGAGGAGCCGGCTCCCAGACCCAGCTAGGAGTAGGCCACAGGCAGGCTCTGAACTGGACCGTCTTGTAGAAGTGCTCGTCGCAGCCGTTCTGGCCGTGGTGGGCCATCTGCATGTAGTCGCAGTTGAGCTCGTCCGGGTACTTTGCAAGAGCCTTGAGGCCGCATTCGATGCCGGCATCGCCCAGGATGACAAGAGATTTGGTGTCATCCCAGAAACGGATGATCATCGACTGGTTGTTGTATGGGTTGCCCTTAAGTTCAGGGTTTGCTACTCCGAGAACCATGATTCCGATTCCGTCGATGTCGAATCGGCCACCGGTGGTGTGGAGATCCAGGATGTCCGTTCCTTCGGTAACTGAGTCTATCGCTTTGTAGTAGCGGCGTGCATCAGCTGCATTTGCGGCCTCTCTGTCTAGGAAATCATCTGGAACTCTTGAATAGATGACCTTGTCGATGGTTATGCCCTTCTTGTCAGAAATGATTTCTGCGAATGCACCCATGTGGTCCTGATGCGGGTGGGTGATGAACCAGAGGTCCACGTGGTTGCCGGCTTCCGCGATACGGGCCCTGAGGTTCTCCTGTTCGGTCTCGAATCCACCGTCGATGACGATGACCTTTCCGCCTTTTGTGCGGAGAATGTAGGAGTTGCCGATGGTGTCAGTCACTGACGTCAGCTGAAGGATGCTGAAATGTCCCTTCGGTTTCTTCCCGAAGAGATCTTTCTCTTTCTTGTCCCAGGCCTTGAGTGAGGCACCAGGCAGTGTTCCGGCGGCGGCCAGGGTGGCAGCCGAGAGACCGGAGATCTTTACGAATTGTCTTCTGTCCATGTTATGTGGTTTGAATATGTTATTCTCCAACGTGGAATGCAACCCTGAGTTCCTCGATCTGTTCGTCAGTTATCGGTTTCAGGGCGCCCAGCGGCGCGGCCAGGATGAGAGACCTGGCGCTGAAGTCGGCGACTTCCAGCCTGTCGAAGGTGTTGATCAGCGTGTCGCCCGTCACGAGGACCGAGAGCTTGGCGAGCATCACGAACGGTCTCTGCTCGAATTCGTCCGCAAGAACGTCGAGCTGCTTGTCGTCGTACTGGCTGCCGAACGGGAAGGTCGGGATGTCCTGAAGGAATATCCAGCTTTCCGGGATTGTCCTCACGTCGAACTTGACACCGGTCGTACAGAATCCCATGAGGGCAGGGGACTGGGTCAGGATGATGGAGTTGATCTTCGGGTTGCGTCGGTAGATCTCATAGTGGAGGGCGACCGAACGGCTGGCGGTCTTGCCTGCCTCTACCATTCCGTCCTTGACCTGGACGATGTCCTCCGGTTCGATGTCCCAGCGCTGCACGTCTGAAGGAGTGATGAGAAAATCGTTGTCTTTCCATCTTACGGAAGCCGTGCCGTAGGAACTGCACATGAGGCCCTGTGAGCAGGCTCTGCGGACTATGTTGCAGATGTCGGCGCGGATCGCTCTTTCCTCGGACGGGTGGCTGACTCCCATGAAATGCTGGAAGTTGGTGTGGACAGCCTTTTCATGCTGGAATATCTGTTCGTCGGTGAGGTAGTTCGGCGTTCCTAGAGTCTTCGCGTTCAGTATGGTGCGCGCGCAGAGCTCGAGGGTCTCGAATCTCTGGTAGGCGTCGGCGATGTCAGTTCCGTAGAGTACGACACCGTGGTTCTCCATGATGACGGCCTTGTAGTTTGAATCCTTCCTGAAGGCCTCGACGATCTTCTCTCCGAGAAGTTCGCTGCCCGGGAGAGCATAGTCGGCGAACCCGACCGGGCCGCAGACGGCACGTGCCTGAGGGATGATGCTGGTGTCAGGAACATCATGGACGACGCTGAACGTGACCAGTCCCGGAGGGTGGGCGTGGATGACCGAATGTGCGTTCGGGTTCATCTTGTAGATGGCCTTGTGGAAAGGATATTCCGAAGAAGGCCTGTGAGGTCCGACGATGGTTCCGTCAGCCTTGACACAGATGATGTCCGCTGCTGTCAGGGAACCTTTGTCGATGCCTGCAGGTGTGATCCAGAGGTCGCCGTTGTCGTCCATGATGGACACGTTGCCTCCTGATGTGGTGGTCATCTTCCTGCGGTATATCCTGCCGATGATGATTGCGATCTGCTCGGCCGGATGCATCATGTTAACATCAAGTTTTTTCATCAATTTGAGTTTTTAAAGATTGTCTGTTCGAATATGAAAAAGACCTGTCCCGGGCACATGGGTCCCGGAACAGGTCGTCTTTTCAGCGGATTCTACTTGAGCATGATCTGACCGCCGGTGACAGGGATTGCCTGTCCGGTTTCGCCGGTCTGGTCGATTGCGTAGAGGATGGCCTTCGCAACATCGGAAGGGACACAGCCCTTGTGCATAGGAACCTTTGAGAGGTAGTACTCGCGCACATCCTCGACGGTCTTTGCTCCAGGGACCTTTCCAGCGTTGAGGTACTGGATGAAGAGGCCTCTCTCAGGGTCGCTCCAAAGCGGTCCGTCGAGGAAGTTGCCAGGGCAGACAGCGTTGACCTTGATGTTGAACGGAGCAAGCTCGAGGGCGTAGGACTGTACGAGACCGATGCCTCCGAACTTGGAACCTGCGTAGGCGTAGTTGGCCTTCGATCCTTCGAGACCGCTCTTCGAGTTGACCTGGATGATGTCGGTGAAGTACTCAGGATCGTACTTTGTGAGGATCTTCATCGAGTGGCTGGCAACCTTAGAGCAGTAGAAGAATGCGTAGTAGTTGATCTTGGTGACGAAGTCGAAGGTCTCAGGGGTGAGGGTCTCGAGGTCTCCGGCACGGGCGACACCGGCGTTGCTGACGAATGAGTCAACTGCGCCGAAATTCTCGATCGTGGTGCGGATGAGGTTGTTGACTGAGTCGAGGTCGCTGACGTTGGTCTTCACGAAGATGGCCTTGTTGGTCTTTGCGATGGCGTTGAAGTTGGCTGCGGTAGCCTCGCCGGTAACCTCGTTGAGGTCAGCGACGATGATGTTGGCGCCTTCCTTCATGAGGTCGCGTGCGATGCCTTCGCCGAATCCCTGGGCGGCACCTGTGACGATGATGGTCTTGCCTTC
>JAKSJH010000019.1 GCA_024398315.1 Bacteroidales bacterium | reverse complement strand
CTTGACCTTTTGGAAGTCGTTGCATTAAACTTTCGGCGTTTGCAATTGCCGCCGCCAATTTACCGAAACAGTTTGCAGACCGTAGGGCGGTATCGGCGGCTGCCCTTCGTGCGCCCGACGGTGTGGCCAGGGGAGTTCGTGCCCGAAAGGGCGACCTGCGAGGTCATGCCGGCTTCCTGGGCGAACTCGACGGACAGCTTGAGGTTCCGGTGGTCGTTCAGACCGCAGAATGAACGGGCGATGTCGGTGCCCTGCTTCTTCTTGACCTGGAACATCAGCCTTCTGACGTCGGCCGGGACCGGGTTCATGCGCAGGGCGTTCAGCCCTCTCTCAAGCATGTGGGTCTCTATTCCGGCCTTATGGAAAGGAGCGGTCCACTTGCGGACGGCCATGTTCGGATTCTCCCCGAAGAGGAGGTTGACCTGCTCGAAGGCCCCTCCGTTTGTCTCTACTCTGTCGAAGCAGCCCATGTCGATGATGGCAGGCGCCACTTCCTCAAGCTGGTCGACTCTCGGGACATATTTCCCGGAGGACTGCCACATGTCGCGGTAGACGAGTGAAAATTTGATTTCTCTTGCCATTGCTTTATGAATATGTCCGGGGCGGCACTGCGGACAATGGCCCCCCCGTCGGTTTCTGTTTTCTTTCTGCAAAAATAGCAAAAATAGTGGTGACCGGGAAAAACCTTTCCCCGGTCACCAGTACTGTCTTCCTCCCCGTCATTCCGGACCCCCTCCCCGTCATTCCGGACCCCCTTCCCGTCATTCCGGACCTGATCCGGAATCTATTGAGATCCTGAGTCAAGCTCAGGATGACGTTTCCCATTAAGAGAAATCGGCACCAACCGTGAGGAAGGTACCGATTCCATATAGATTTTCCGATAGTCTACAGTCTATTTCAAGGCAGGTGAAGGTTGTCCGCTTGAGTTGAACTGCTTTGCACGGACGCAGCGGATCGGAGTTGAGTGACCGGTGATCACACCGCCATTTTCCGCATTTGCTTTAACTTTCCATGTAATACCAGTTGTACCTTTGTTTGTTGTTATTTCGAACAGCATTCCATGACCGCCATGGGTGGCGGAGATATGGTCATAGTAGAAATATGCCCCGTAATGTCCGACATCGGCAATCTTTCCATCTATGGTTCTTACACCTGCAGCAGGCCACCAGGTGCTGTAAGAAGTACCGCTATAAGAGAATGTAGTAGTAACACCGTAAGGATTAGATGAATCGAAATTATTGGTGTCATTATTGATTAACTTACCCTTTCTCTCACCCAGCACGGTATAGCCCACAGGACAAGGGTCCATGATGGTCTTGGTACGGTTCCAATAGGCTTCATGTCCTGCATCGGCAAGACCGGTGCTTCCATGAGTACCACTAGTGGCGTCTCCACCATGATTCTTTCCCTTCGTCGCAACACTCTGATTAAGCCAGCTCTTGTTGTCCGGGTCTGTATAGAGAGTCCACTGAGGGTTGTTGTTGGACAAGATACCGGAAGAGTAACACATAGGATTCTGGATGGACTGCGAGACATTGAGGAAACCGTTCTTCCAGTTCCAGCCCTTTGGAGCGAGGACATTGTTCCACCAGGTCTTAGCAGTTCCATACCCGCCATCATCCACTGCCACGAATGGACTGGTTTCATCCGGACGGCCTGATTTCATCACCTCCTCCATTGAATATGATGTACTTCCAGCTAAGATATCGCCATTGTAATGACCTCCTATGAACGGATCCTTGCGGCCGTCCTGATAATACAGACCGTAAGTCCTCCAGATTTCACCGTTACATTCATCTGGTGTAGCAGCGGTAGCACCGATATTCCTGTCAAGAATGATCAGCTTACCGGAAGACGCATCTCCCTTGAAATGGCCTTCATACTCGCTGCCGGCGATAGAATAAGTGAAATCATACGAGCCGTCAGCACAAGAGCCACCTGTAATGACGTCATGGTAGTCTGTGAGCCAGAGATGCCAGGTCCAAAGAATCTCCTTGGTATCCTCATCATAAAGGGCTATCATGGCATTTCCACGATAAGCCTCTCCCGTAGCAGGATCTGCATTTATCTTGAACTGCATCATGTTGTTGCCGTCATCCATCTTGATGTACTCCAGATCACTGATGAAATCCTTCTTTGTGCCATCAGGATTGATGATATCTGTCCAAAGAAGATCAGCGTTCAGGTTCGGATGCTTGGCGACATCGATGCGGACATCCAGACGGTTGCCCATAGCGAACGCAGGCATAAGGTAGGTACCAGGCTCATCATAAATGTAGCAGTTGGCGATTTCAATCGGTTCTGGCGCAATGTAATCGATCACAGGAGTGATCTCCTTTATCATCGAACGCTTGATGGTGATGGAATCGGTCTTATAGTAGGTTGAGCCCATGTTCTTGTCCACGACCTCGACGGTAAAGCCCTTGCTGAAAGTCTGCGGAAGGACTGCGAGGTTGATGGAAGTGACATCTGTCTTTGACAGAGGAAGAAGGTTCGCACCGAAGTCTATGATTAATTTCTCATTGGACTCATCTCCGAAAGCTTCCACTTTCTTGCCGTTGTCCTTGTACACAGTGCTGGACACCGCTTCTCCTGTCTTCGCATCAAACCACATTCCGATGCCGCCGGCAACTTCTTCCCCGTCATTTCCATAGAAATAGATGGCCCTGATTTTCTGAGGTCCCTTGGATTCATCAACGCTGGCATCAGACTGAATATTAATCTGGACAATTCCGCAAAGGTTTTCGAAATTGTAGTTGATTCCGTCCGTGCTGACTGCGGCCATCGGGAAAACATTGTCGTCGAATGAGCCATCGACGAATGACTGCTTTGCAGGAAGGTAACTGCCGACCATGAACTTGCCATCCACAGGAAGGAATGCCTCCGCTCCTTCTGTAGGATATGCTGCAGGATAGCCTTTCGTGCCGGGGAATTTTCCGGAAAGTGCTGAAGCACTGCCGCTGAACTTGGCATTGGTGCAACCCTTTCCATAGGATATTCCTTCAGATGTAGTGTTGGTCGAATCAATTTGAAAGACAGAGACTTTGTCTGAGATCAACGCTATCTTGTCCTTCGCGCTCCAGAGGACAGGATACTGTGTCCCCTGCGTCACGTCGTGAACCGGAGAAATATATGTCTTCGTTGCGAAGCCTGATTCGATGTTGATACCGGCTGTAATCTCCACCTTCTCATCTTCCTCCTCGAGAAGGAGATCTTCTTCCTGAAGGTTGGTGCATGAAACAGCAGCGAATGCCAGAGAGGCCAGGATATATAAATACTTGTTCATATCTTCTTACAATGTATAATGAGCATCGACATCAGTCCAGTTCGCAATGATAATGGAAACGCTTATTCTTGGGCTCTTCTCACCGACAGGGTCGATGCGATGGTAGTCTCCTCCTGGAAGCTCGTCACCGAAAGAGGTCACTGATTCTACAGTCAGCTTGTACAAGGTGTTGCGCATCACAGAGTGGTAATGGTACGGCTTCTCATCAAGCGGGTCTTCACCCTCCACATAACCTGGGTTGTCACCGTCGGAATGATTAGGATCCACTATCCAGTAAGTGTAGTAGACATGGCCGTCCTCATAGACGTTCACACCGTTTGCTCTGAGATCATCGACTTCGAGGCCAAGGTCATATTCATCCGGATCTGTAGGCACAGCGGGAGTAAGCGAACCGATAGTCCCGCCATTGTGCTCGAACAGCGCTCTCTGGTCACAATAATATATGCCCTTGTACTTGTACAGCGTACGGATGCTTTCCTGAGGGTCACTGCTCGCTTTGGTCGCCCACTCTCCATCCTCATCACCAATAAGAGGATTGGTGCCGAGACCGGCCTGGAATCCATCCGCCACTTTGAACTGAGCGCGGAACAGAACACCGGTGACACGACCTTTCATCTTGGTCTTGTCTACAGCATAATCCTTCAGATATGTCAGATCAATCGTACTGCCATCCTCAGTGTAAGTGTCGGTGTCAATGCACGATGTATAGTATGGGGAATTGTTCTCAAGACAGTACATCGGCTTGAACTCATTACTCGAGTTAAGTTCCTGCAATGTCACCGCAGACGGGTCTACATTATAATAATAGTCCTTTGAATATGTCGGGTCAGAACTTGGTGTAACCAGAAGTTTGTCTCCGGTGTTGGTACCGTTGTTCCAATGCTGCTGAAGATAGTACCTGTTGACACAGTTAAGCAGAGCGACCCCGTCAAGTTTCATCGAAGAAACTGCATAGTCGTCATCAGAACCGATGACAACAGTATGATAAGGGGCGAAGTCGATGAAATCAGATTCTGCTACTTCTATCTTTGCCGCAACACGTTCAAGCGGAATCTCCACAGATATATCTTCTGTACCATCCAGACTGATCTGTACCCCACCGCAACCTCCTACACCGGTCTGTCTGTTGAACATGAGGAACTTCCCATCAATGGCGAAGTCAGAACCGCTGGATGTGTATTCTCCGATGAACGTGTTATAATTGGTGAGATCCGGTTCCAGAGTTGAAGGACAGTTGGCAATGGCATACAGCAGGTAGCTGCCAGTGCCGCTGAACCTCACCTCAAGTTGGGTCTTGCTCGACCCCGAGGCAGTCTTGTCCTCGAATTCAGTCAATGGCAGAACGGCAGTTGTTGTGTCAGGGTTACCGTTGGTATCACACTTGACCATGAACATCTTCAATGTTTCAGGGTTGACTGCGGACTCACTTTCAGTCGCATCGATCCTGTCAGAATCACCCTTGGTGGAAGAACCGTCCCAGACTGAAAAACTGACAGTGAAATGTCCCTTGGAGCCTGCAGACATGGAAGGATCCTTTTCGCAGGATGAAATGACCAGAACTGCGAAAACGCTTGATATTAAATATGCAAATCTAGTCCTCATAGTCATTGATCTTTTCTGTTTCGACCGTTGCCGTGATGCTTATGCCGTCACCACCGGCTCTGGTCATGGTTTCGTTGTTGACATGGAGCGTGACAGAGTACCTTGTGTTACGCTTGACACTGTAAGACCCGTCCAAATTGTTGTTGACAGGGATTATGAACTCCTTGTAGGTGGTAGGATCGTTCGGGTCGTACGGGATGTTCCAGCTGAAAGTTGAACCCTTCTGGTTCTGGTTGACAGTGATGTTTGCCTGAGCGGTGTGCACCCTCTTGAAGCCGTCGATGTACACATGGAACTTAGGGTCATTGTCCTTCATATCTTGCAAATACTTTCCATCGTCATCTTCAGGATTAGCAATGATGTCATGATCATCGTACCTGACGATATAGGTATGATTCTTTACAAAATCTTTTGCGTCATTAAGGGTTCCATTCGTGACACCTGTCATCAGGAGTCCGCCAAGCTTAAGGTTGCCGTTGGTATAAGTATTATCAGAGGTGGATATGAACTGCCCCGGGACAGGATAATCCTTGATGGCATCGGCACCTGAAGGCAAAGTCAGGGAAGGGTCTGCGACAGCGAGCCTGACCTTGATGCAAGTGGCTGCGGCACTGCTCGTCACGATGTTTTCCGGCACATAGTATTTCTGTCCCAGATTGACTGTCCAGTAGTCGTCAGTGCATGAAAGAGCATTTCCGCTTATCGGGCTGCTGAGGTCAGTCGTGATGGAATTGATGACAAAGGATGTGAAGAAATGGTCTGCATCTTCGGTGAATATCTTGTTGTCAAGCATTTTCCGCACATCGTCATTGGCATTACCCGTAAAGAAGTTGATATCAACATTTGAGTATGCGTTTGCTGCCCTGGAGTTTGCATTAATGTTCTGATCCGCCTGCTTTCCTTCGTCATAATCTTTTTGTTTTTTCCAGCACTTCTCCATATCATAGTAAGGATAATCAATTGGGTGAGGGCTTGTGATTTTCCCATTTTTGTCATATGTTACTTCATAAAGGTCCGTGAAATCCCAAGCTTTAGCCCCGTCCAAGGCTGTTCTGTACAGATACTCCGAGCAATCAAGAGTTCTGGTGGCATTGACTACAAGCTGGGTGGTGAGGTATCCGGGCCAGATGCGCTTGTAGTAAGTTCCGTTGTCGTCAGTGACCGCAGCCCCGACAGGGATCGAACTCATAGGAGTGGCACCTGTAGCATCTGTGCTTGGAGCATTCCAGTCGATGGTGCTCGGCACATTCTCGAGAGAAACGCCGACCACGAAGATCTTGGAGACGGATGCATCGTTCTTGTCTTCACCGTTAGGCTCGCTGGTTATCTTGTTGATGATGATCTGAGCCATTGTGCGGCCACCTTCAACGATGAACTGGACTTCCTGGGGCTCAGGAAGTTTCTGCTCAGCCTCGGTTATCTCGTAGTCAAGACTGCTGGCGCACATCAGGAACGCAGGCTCCCCGACTGGATTGCCGGTGACATCAGTCTTATCGTTGTTTGCAAGAGTGTTGTAGATCGCCGTGAAATCACTTTCCTTGCTGTCCCCTTCCGTGAAGTTGGTAAGAATGTCCTTGATGGTGGCATCTCCGCTCTGGGACGTCAGCTGATAACTCTCCTCGTTGAGAATGACATAAAGGTCATACTTTGTTGACTGTGAGTTGATGGTGATCGGGGTGGACATCTGGACCAGATATGACGAGGTGGTCTTCATCACAGTGTATCCGAATGGGAAGAACTCGTTGAGGACGCAAGGCTTGTTGGCATCATTGGCGTCGAAACCGAGGACACGGACGCTGTTGACCACAGGAGCGATGGTCTCCGAGCCACCCGCCCTAGTCTGGGCATCGAATGCGATGCTGATGTTCAGAGGTATCTGATGCACCTCTTCATTGGCATTCTGCTCCTTCGCGCAGCCGGCGAGAAGAAGCAACGCTGATACTATATATAATACTCTTTTCATCTTGAAATCTTAATTGATTGTAATTCCGCCGCCGCCGTTGGCCCAGCCGTCAGGGAGAAGATCGAGACCACCGTTCTTGCCGGCCTTGATCTTGTAGGTGTAGACTTTGCCTGCCTCCCAGATCTTGCCTGAGTTACTTGGGTCTACAGCCTTCAGCTTTCCTGTGATGGTGGTGTCGGTACCGCCGACATTAAGTGTGATGTCAACAACGCAGTCCTTTGGGTTCTGCGGGATGAGGAACAGCACATCATCGGTGCAGGTGTAGAGATTGTAGGTGTTGCTTCCACTGTCTGTGTATGAACCTTTTACCCAGCCAGTCGGAGCAGTGGTTCCGAATGTAACACTTCCAGCCGTTCCCCCGAAAGTCTGGGTGTAGTTGGCCTTTGTCGTTCCAAGTGTCCATCCGAAGGTAGATGCGGATCCATTGAACGTGCAGTTGCCGTTGGCAACCAAACCGGCGCTGCTTACACCTTTCAATGTAACGGATTTTAGCGAGATGGCCGGGTTGAAAGTGCCGTCGTCCGTACTCACGCAGAAACGGATCTGGGCAAGGGCATGATAGAACGTGAGGTTGAACGTTTCCGAACCGCTCATAAGATTGCCGAAATCAGCGCTGGTGTTGTCAGACTCGTAAATCACTTTGTTGCTTGCATATGCAAAGAGGAGATCATCACAGTCACCGGATGAGACAGTGTTTGTGCTGGTGACGACACTTGCAGCATACGTGAACGGATAGTAAGCATCCAGACTGTTGTCCGCCTTGGTGATTGCAAGTGTTCCTTTTGCTGCATCGGAGGCAGTGGGATCAGCTGAAGGCGCATAGGCGAAAAAATTCATCGCCACATCATTGAGCCAGGAGAAGGCCGGACTGCTCTCGTCCTCATTGCCTGTGATCGTCCAACCGCTGCCTTTGGTGACCTGTATGTCCTTTAGGGAGCCACCGACAGGGTCGACATACAGACCAGGGTCGTGCAAAGGAGTGCTCTGACCGATGGAATCCTTTCTCCAGGAACGAGTCGCATACGAACTGAGATAGAAACTGGAGAGTGTGGATGTCGTGATGACAGAAGCCTTGGTGTCCATCACTCCTTGTACAGTCAGTTTAATAGCCTGGGGGTTTCTTCTTCCCAGGATGGATTCCTTTCCGCATGATGCAAGCAAGAGCGCAAGTGCAGATAGAATCATGATTGTTGAAATGGTCCTTTTCATCGCTCTTCTTTATTCAAATGAAATGTCCTGGAACGGTATCACATTACCGCTCCCGTCAACGAAACCAGGGTCGAATTCATCTACGGTCACCTGATTGACCTTGATGGCCTTGTTCGTGTAGGAGCCTTCCAGGATGACGCCACCCGCTTCCACATCGACATGGTCAAGAAAAGGTTGCATGTAATCTCTTTTCATCAAACTATTGCATTAATTATTCGTCTTATAATTCAAATTTCCGGTCCAACCTCCGCCCGAGTCATAACTCGTAAAGTTTAACCCTGCTGATCAATTGAATATGCCTGTTCCAACATCAACTGGCCGAGGTCAAATGTTTCCATTTTGCCAAATTAGGACAAATATACAACATTTTTTAAGATTTCTTTATTTTTTTAATCTTTTTTAATAAATCGGTATAACTGCGTGCTTGTTAAGACTCCAGCACATGGCCTGTCTGGGCGTAGTGGGGAAATTGAGGGCATTCCAGTTGACCAGAACTCATAAAACACACAGACACCATGACAATCCGATTCATCATCAAAACGCAGGCAGAATGTCTGCCGAGGAACAGCCACCGCCGTGAAGTTGCAAAAAAACGAGTGCCCGTCTATGTCCGCATCCGGGACGGACGTAGCATCAATCTCGCCTCCTGGACACTCTTTGCTGCCCGTACTGCTGATCTCTCGTTCATGTTGATCCGCCGTTCTTCATGTTCGCTTTGCTTCATACCTTTTCAGAATCCCGTAAGCTTTTATCAAGTAAGAAGCTGTTTTGGAATGATTAACTTTATTTTTTATGAATCTTTTTGGTCTGAATTTCCTCTTTCATCAGTCACATAGCTACTGCTATGCTCCTTCTTCAAGAGAAAATTCATCCTCAAAAATCTCCTATAACAAATTTTGTGAACCATTTCAAAACAGCTTCTAAATAAAACGGCAGAAACATTTGCATATTGCCGAAATATTATTATTTTTGTGGGGTGAAACTCAGATGATATGGCACAGGGACAATATTCAGAACAGATTGAGGCTTTGCTTGAAGGCAGGTCGGAAGTCACAGCGAAGGATTTCTTCGCCGCGATGCCGGGCATACCGGCACAGACTGTATATTCCCGCATCAGGTCTCTTGAAAGGGCGGGGAGGATCTATGCGGGCGGGCATGGAGTCTATCGCGTCGGCTCGAAGATGAAATACAAGGTGCTGCCTACTCCATGGATGATTGAAGTCAATGAATATCTGATCAGGGAATGCGTGGGTGTGGGGCACTGCGTCAGTGAAAGGAACGGGAACCTCTACGTCGAAGTGAGCAGGATCCATGTGCAGCGGGTTCTGGAGGCGCTGAAAGCTGGAAACATGAAAGCAGCGGACAGCAAGTCTGCCGCCAGAATTGACGGCCTGACAGGCTATGTCATTGTCGGACAGATGGTCAGCGAGGCACCATGCCTTGATGATGAATATGTCAGGGTCCCGTCTCTGGAGAAGTCTCTGGTGGACAGTATTGCTGAAGGGAAATTCTCTTATGAAGAGGTCCAGAAACAATTCCAGCGCGCATTTGAAGTCTATGAGATGAACACAAGCACCCTGCTCCGCTATGCTTCGAGACGGGGTGTGCGCTCCCGGGCGTCAGAGCACATTGCTTCGTTGAATCAGGAGCGCATCGAGATGATCGGAAAGATTCAGAAGTTCTTCGAGACGCAGCCGGTCGAGCGGGCGTGGCTTTTCGGCTCGTTCTCCCGTCAGGAAGAGCGCCCCGACAGCGACATCGACCTGCTGGTGGACTATCGCAACACTCAGAACCTGAGCCTTCTGGATATATCCAGGATTATGATAAACCTGCAGGCCATAGTAGAACGTGACGTTGACCTTGTCGAGAACGGATATTTGAAATCATTTGCAGAACTGTCAGTCAATAACGATAAATACATTATTTATGAGAGAAGTTATCAGAGATCGCGAACGGCTTGAGCATATCATTACTGCAATCGATTATGCTCTGGAGTTTTCCGAAGGTGTTTCGAGAGAAACACTTGGAGAGGATAAAATGCGGTATTATGCAATCGTGAAGAACATTGAGAACATCGGCGAGGCGTCCTATATGCTAAGCGGTGATTTCAAAAGCAGGCATGCTGAAATTGAATGGGCGGCAGTTGAGGGGATGAGACATTTCCTGGTCCATGAGTATTATCAAGTAAGTGACGGAAAACTTTGGAATGTCCTGAAGTACGACCTGCTGCCATTGAGACATCAGATTGAAAGCTATCTTTCGGAGACCTGCGTCTGACGGTGGAGCCGCCGGAAGTTATGGTCCCGGTTTCCGTTCCCGTCTCCGTTCCCGTTTCCGTTCCCGTCTCCGTTCCCACGGCACCGCTCCGTCTCGCTTTGCCCGTAACCTCCAAAAACAGCGCAGGTTACGGGCAACGTTTTGAGAGAAATCCCCTTTGCAGGTGCCTGGAAGGCTGTTTCTAACTTTTTCCCTGCCCGTAACGTCAACCATTCTTGGAGGTTACGGGCTTTGTCGGAATCGGGGATGACTATGGGAAAGGGGCAGCGATGACGGTGGAAGGGGTGGATATATTCCGATGTTTTTAGTAATTTTGCTTTTTCAACACAAAAAGCTTTCAAATGGCTCAGAGCAAAGGGTACATATCTCAGATCATCGGTCCTGTGGTGGACGTGCATTTTGATCTTTCCGAGGGGAGGGAAGAGCTTCCGCGCATCCATGACGCCCTCCATGTCGAAAGGGGAGACGGAAAGAGGCCTCTGGTGATAGAGGTCCAGCAGCACATCGGAGAGGACACGGTGAGGTGCGTCGCGATGGATTCGACTGACGGACTCAGACGCGGAATCGCTGTCACAAGCACCTCTGCACCTATTTCGATGCCGGCCGGCTCACCTATCAGAGGACGCGTGATGAACGTGGTCGGTGAGTCCATCGACGGACTCGGGGATCTCGACGGAACCGCCACTCTGCCGATCCACAGGGAGCCTCCTAAGTTCGAGGACCTGAAGACTTCGCAGGAAGTCCTCTACACCGGCATCAAGGTGATAGATCTTCTCGAACCTTATCTGAAGGGCGGTAAGATCGGCCTGTTCGGCGGCGCAGGAGTCGGCAAGACCGTGCTGATCAAGGAACTTATCAACAACATAGCCAAGAAGCACAACGGATTCTCGATCTTCGCCGGAGTCGGCGAGCGTACGAGGGAGGGCAACGACCTCCTGCGCGAGATGATCGAGTCCGGAGTCATCCGCTACGGCGACGAATTCCTCAAGAGCATGGAGGAAGGCCACTGGGACCTTTCCAAGGTCGACAGGTCCGAACTCGCCAAGTCGCAGGTGTCGATGGTCTTCGGCCAGATGAACGAGCCGCCGGGAGCGAGGTCTTCCGTGGCCCTTTCCGGACTGACTCTCGCCGAGTCTTTCCGCGACAGCTGCAATGCCGACGACCCGAAGGACATCCTCTTTTTCATCGACAACATATTCAGATTCACCCAGGCCGGTTCCGAGGTGTCAGCCCTTCTGGGGCGAATGCCTTCAGCAGTGGGTTATCAGCCTACCCTCGCTACCGAGATGGGAAAGATGCAGGAGCGCATCACTTCCACGAAGAACGGGTCCATCACTTCCGTCCAGGCCGTCTATGTGCCTGCCGACGACCTGACCGACCCGGCTCCGGCCACCACCTTCTCCCACCTCGACGCCACCACGGTCCTCAGCAGGAAGATCACTGAATTGGGAATATACCCGGCTGTCGATCCGCTCGAGTCCACTTCCAGGATCCTCGACCCGAACATCGTGGGCGCCGACCATTACCAGACAGCCCAGAGGGTCAAGCAGATCCTCCAGAAGAACAAGGAGCTTCAGGACATCATCGCTATTCTGGGCATGGACGAACTTTCCGACGAGGACAAGCTTACCGTCAACAGGGCCCGCAGGGTGCAGAGGTTCCTCTCCCAGCCGTTCTCCGTGGCCGAACAGTTCACTGGAGTGCCGGGAGTCATGGTGGACATCCAGGACACCGTTGAAGGTTTCCGCAGGATTCTGGACGGCGAGGTGGACTACCTCCCGGAGCAGGCCTTCCTCAATGTGGGTACTATAGAACAGGCGATTGAAAAAGGCGAGGCCATCCTCGCCAGCGCGAAATAGACAGCAGAACAACCGGCATAACAGACAGAAACGATGGCGGACTTTCCGATATTCCTTGAGGTTATCTCTCCTGAGGGCGCTCTGGCAAGCGTCAATGTGGCCAGTGTCGAACTGCCTGGGACGGCGGGGCGCTTCGTGGTGCTGAAGGACCACGCTCCGCTCCTCACTTCCCTCTGCAGCGGCGACATCGTCTACCGCACCGGAGCGGACAGCCTCGAAAGAATAAGGATCAGTTCCGGCTTCGCCCGGGTCTGCAGCAACAGTGTAACCGTCTGCGTGGAAATGTGATGAAAAGACTTGTAGGAATATTCATTCTCATCTTCCTCCTTCCGTTGTGTGCAAATGCCCAGGGGAGTGAGGAGTTCGACATGGATTCCTACCTCTACGGCCATGTGGGCGACTCCTACGAGTGGCACATCACCACCATCAACGGCAGGCCGGTCAGCATCCCTCTTCCTGTCATACTGTTCAGCCGGCAGGGGAGCGGCTTCCACTGCTTCAGCTCCTCCAGGCTGGAGGATGGCGCTGAATATGAGGGATTCCGCATTGCATCGGGTGAGAGCCCATATTCAGGAAAGATCGTCGAGACCGCTCCGGACGGCACAGAGTCGCGTCCGTGGGACATCTCGATCACCAAGAACGTTCTGGGTCTCATCATCAACAGCATCCTGCTGGTGGTGATAGTCCTGCTGACCGCCCGCTGGTATCGCAGGCACGATGCAAGGGAAGAAGCTCCTCAGGGCGGTGCGGGTCTGATGGAGATGCTCGTGATGATGGTCGAGGACGACATCATCAAGGAATGCATCGGGGAGGACTACAAGCGCTATTCGCCATATCTCCTGACAGCGTTCTTCTTCATATTCCTCAGCAACCTGATGGGTATCGTGCCTTTCTTCCCGGGAGGAGCCAACATCACCGGCAACATCGCGGTGACGATGGTGCTTGCCCTGTGTACCTTCGTGGCGGTCAACGTGTTCGGCAACAAGCACTACTGGAAGGACATCCTCTGGCCCGACGTGCCGACCTGGCTCAAGTTCCCGGTTCCGCTGATGCCTGTCATCGAGATCATCGGAATATTCACCAAGCCTTTCAGCCTCATGATAAGGCTGTTCGCCAACATCCTCGCAGGCCATTTCATGATACTTGGAGTGGTTGCCGTGATCTTCCTCACGGCTGAACTGGGACCGGCTATGAACACCGGGCTCGGAGCCGTGGCAATCCTCCTGGGAGTCTTCATGGACTGCCTGGAACTCCTTGTGGCCTACATCCAGGCCTATGTCTTCACAATGCTCTCGGCTGTCTTCATCGGCCTGTCGAGACAGAAACCTGAAACAGAATAATCGAAACATCAATAAACAACCAACATCATGTTACTTACTACTTTACTTCAGGCCGGCGTCTCTTTCGCCGCCGTCGGCAAGACCATCGGAGCTGCAGGTGTCGCATTCGCAGCCGCTCTCGGTATCGGTAAGATCGGAAAGGCCGCCCTTGAGGCCGGCGCACGCCAGCCGGAACAGGCAGGCCACTACAGAATGACCGCCATCATCACCGGAGCCCTCGTCGAAGGTGCCTGTCTTTTCGCTCTCGTGATCTGCCTTCTTACTAAGTAGCCATGTCTCTGGTAACTCCTGATTTCGGCCTGCTGGTCTGGATGACGCTGATCTTCGGCATTGTCTTCTTCGTGCTGGCCAAATGGGGATTCCCTATGATCACGGCTTCTGTCCGTGAAAGGGCTGAGAGAATCAACGCATCGATCAAGGCCGCCAAGGAGGCTGAGGAAAGGCTCAGGAACCTCGCAGACGAGCAGAACGCACTGATCGAGGAGTCCAGGAAGGAACAGGCCAGGATACTCAAGGAGGCCGCTTCTTCGAGGGATGCCATCCTCGAACAGGCCAGGGTGCAGGCACGCGAGGAGGCTTCCAGAATCATGGAACAGGCCAAGGCTCAGATCGCCACGGAGAAGGAAAGCGCCCTGAGGGACATCCGCAGCGAGGTCGCGATGATCTCCTGCGACGTGGCGGAGAAGGTGCTCCGCAAGGAGTTCCTTCAGGATGATGCCAAGAAGGAATATGTCTCCAGGGTGGTTGAGGAAATCTCTTCCGCCAGGGCTGATTCGTTAAAGAACTGACAGAGATGAACGCAGGAATCATAGCCACACGCTATTCGACCGCTCTGCTGGAACTGACTTCTGAGAACGGTTCCGGGGAGAGGGTGTATTCCCAGGTCAAGGTCATCCTTGATGCGCTTGGGGACGTGCCCGGATTCAGCAAGGCCGTGTCCGATCCTGCGGTTTCTGATGTTTCCGTGAAGGTCTCCCTTGCAGAGGCCGCTCTTGCCCCTTCGGATGTGGAGCCGGATCTCCACCGGTTCCTGGAACTGCTGGCGGCAAACGGCAGGATAGGCGACCTCCGTCTCATCCTCCAGACTTTCGTCAGTGTCTACTGCAAGTCCAAGAGAATCCGCCGGGGACGTCTTGTGGTGCCGGAGGAGTCCATGCTGACTGATTCCTTGAAGAAGAAGCTCTCGGATTTCGTCGCTCAGGACGGCGGCTGGACCCTGGACCTTGAGGTGGAGGTGGACCCTTCGCTGATAGGGGGCTTCGTATTCGAACTTGACGACAAACTGCTTGACGCGAGCGTGTCCCGCCAGCTGGACCTGATCCGCCGGCAGTACGCTGAACGCAACAGAAGATTGGTATGATTTTATGACACACAACAACTTGTTGAAACCAAGCGAGATATCCCAGGTGCTCCTTCAGCAGCTCAGGGAAATTGACACCACTGTCCACTTCGAGGAGGTCGGCAAAGTCCTCCAGGTAAGCGACGGAGTGGCCAGAATGTACGGACTTTCCAATGCGGAGGCCGGTGAGCTTCTCGAATTCGAGAGCGGAGTGATGGGTGTCGTGATGAATCTCGAACAGGACAATGTAGGAGCCGTTCTGCTCGGCTCCACTGACAATGTCAAGGAAGGGATGACCGTCCGCAGGACCGGAAGGATCGCTTCCATCGATGTCGGTGAGAATATGCTTGGAAGGGTCGTGGACCCTCTCGGCGTGCCGCTTGACGGCATGGGCGCCATAGAAGGCGATCTTGTCAGGATGCCGCTCGAACGCAAGGCTCCCGGAGTCATCTACCGTCAGCCGGTCACTGAACCTCTCCAGACCGGTCTGAAGGCCATCGATGCCATGATTCCTATCGGCCGCGGACAGAGAGAGCTGATCATCGGTGACCGTCAGACAGGAAAGACGGCCATCGCCATCGACACCATCATCAACCAGAGGGACAACTATCTCGCAGGCAAGCCGGTCTACTGCATCTATGTGGCTGTCGGCCAGAAGGGATCCACTGTCGCCAACATAGTGGAGACCCTGCGCGACAAGGGAGCTATGGACTACACAGTGGTCGTGGCCGCCACCGCCGCCGATTCCGCCGCCCTGCAGTATTTCGCCCCATTCGCCGGAGCCGCCATAGGTGAATATTTCCGTGACACTGGCCGCAGTGCCCTGGTGGTCTACGACGACCTTTCCAAGCAGGCCGTGGCTTACCGTGAGGTTTCCCTGATCCTCCGCCGCCCTTCCGGACGTGAGGCTTATCCGGGCGATGTTTTCTACCTGCATTCAAGGCTTCTGGAGAGGGCTGCGAAGATCATCGACCAGCAGGAAGTCGCCGAGCAGATGAACGATCTGCCTGATTCCCTCAAGGGAAAAGTGAAGGCCGGTGGCTCGCTGACAGCGCTCCCTATCATCGAGACCCAGGCCGGTGACGTTTCCGCATATATTCCTACAAACGTGATCTCCATCACCGACGGGCAGATCTACCTGGAGTCTTCGCTCTTCAACCAGGGACAGCGCCCTGCCATCAATGTGGGCATCTCCGTGTCCCGAGTCGGTGGCTCCGCCCAGGTCAAGTCGATGAAGAAGGTCGCAGGCACCCTGAAGATCGACCAGGCCCAGTACGGCGAACTGGAAGCATTCTCCAAGTTCTCTTCAGACATGGACAAGATCACGGCCATGGCTCTCGACAAGGGCCGCAAGAACAACAAGCTTCTTGTACAGGCACAGTATTCCCCTATGCCTGTCGGCGAGCAGGTCGCCATCCTCTACTGCGGTACCCATGCGCTGATGAGCGAGCTTCCACTCGACAAGGTGGGAGACTTCCAGACAGCTTTCCTCGACATGATGAAGTCGGGTCACCAGGATGTCCTCGACCAGCTCTCTGCCGGGAAACTCACCCCTGAGGCCACCGCTACAATCGAGGAAGTAGCCTCCTCTATCTGCAAATCATTGATCTAGAATGGCTTCTCTCAAGGAAATAAAAGGTCGTATCGCCTCTGTCTCCAGCACGTTGAAGATCACTTCTGCAATGAAGATGGTCGCCTCGGCCAAGCTCCACAGGGCTCAGAACCTAATCGCCAGCATGGCTCCATACGAGAGCCATCTGCATGGCATGCTCTCCGACCTGATGGCAGCGGCAGCTGAGAGGGGAGTGGTGACCCCGGACAGTTCCTTGACAGCCGAACGCCCTGTCCGCAAGGTCGCGGTAGTGGCCGTCTCCTCCAACACCTCCCTCTGCGGAGCATTCAACGCCAATGTAGTGAAGGCCGCAACCGCCGTGGTCAATGAATATCTCGCCGGCGGCATCTCTCCTTCCGACATAACCGTATATTCAATAGGCAGGAAGATGGCCGAGCGACTGAAGAAGATCGGCATGAGCAGCCCCGCCGACTTCACCTCGCTTTCGGATTTGCCTGCCTACGAAAAGGCTTCCGCTCTCGCCCAGGAGCTCCTGGACAAGTTCCTGGACGGCACTTTCGACAAGATAGAGCTGGTCTACAACCACTTCAAGAGCACCGCGAGCCAGGTGGTCACCCGTCAGACCTATCTCCCGCTCTCCCTCTCTGACTCTTCCGCCAGCACATTCCGGACCGGATTCAACCCCGTGATGGATTCCATAGTCGAGCCTTCTCCTGAGGAGATGCTTGAGAGCCTCCTCCCGAAGGTCGTGAGACTGAAGATATTCACTGTCCTCCTTGACAGCAGCGCAGCCGAGCATGCCGCCCGCACCGTCGCCATGCAGACCGCCACCGACAACGGCAACGACCTCCTCGCAGAACTGACTCTTGAATATAACAAGGGCCGCCAGCAGAAGATCACCTCGGAAATCCTCGACATCGTCGGAGGCTCCTTCCAGTAGACCGCTCCACACTTTCAAAACAGCTTCTGATAATCAGCGAATATTATGAACAATAACGACAATACAACTGACAGAATGCTCCGCTACAGGAGCCCGAGAATCAATCTGATTGAAATTAACGTACAGAACGTGCTGTGCCTGAGCCCTGGCAACGAGTCCATGCGTGAATACGACTATGGGGACGGCGGCTTCGTCGAAGAGTAACGGTCAATCAGAGAAAAAGAAGTCAACGATATGAGAAGAACGATCATTTCATCGATTTGCTTGGCCGCGGCCCTCATTCTTGCGGCATCCTGCAACAAGATGGAGGAGAACATCCTTCCCGTTGAAGGAAATTCAGGAACCGTCATCACGGCAGTGGCCGAAGCTGTTGGTGGAGGCACCAAGGCTCACAACCAGTACTGCTATGATGTGCTGTGGGACAAGGGTGACAAGATATATGTCACAGGTGGAGAAAAGGCCAATACATTCACGGTTTCTGACGAAAGTGCCGGCACAAACAAGGGCATGTTCACTGAAGACACCCCGTCATATGGCATGAAAGGCGATATCGAGGCTTTCTATCCTGCTTCGCTGAAAACCGATGACGGATATGTCTGGCCCGCAGTTCAGACCAACAACCAGGTGGCCCCGATGTATGCAGAACAGACCATAACAGGTGCAGAGGGAGAGACCGTCATCTTCTCCTGCCTCGGAGCCATGCTTCAGATAGTGTTCAACACGACCGCCCCGAACATAGTGCTCGAATCGATCGAGATCAAGGACGGAACAAAGACCCTGAGCGGTGAGTTCTCCGTTGACTCTGACGGGAAGGCCGTTATCGAAGCAGACGATGCTGCCGGTATCACCCTCGATCTTGGTGAAGAGGGAGGAAAGACACTTGGCAAGGGCGCCAATTACTTCTACATTGCCATTCCTGCCGGTAACTATGAGGATCTCACCCTGACATTCACAGGCACCGACGGCGGATATTTCCTGATGACAGGCGGAAAACTGAACCTTCAGCGCAACACAGTCGGACGTCTTACACTCACCGGAAGTAAATATCATTTTGCCACTCTTCCCGGAGTGTTTACGGTCAGTGCCGGAGAGGACGAAGTGGCGGGGACGGCAGATGATGTGAAAGTGCGCTTCTCTCCCGGTAACCTGCGCTATGATGTGGAAAGCGGAATCTGGAGTTTCTTCCGGAATCAGTACGACTGCGGGCCAGCCACGTATGCCGAAGGCCACGACAAGGAGATATCACTCTTTACCTGGGGATACAACATCTGGTCAACGGTTCCCGATACTCAGGAATATGTGCCCGGCGTTGTCGGCGGGCAGGTTCTCAGCCGCTCCCAGGACTGGGGTTCAAGGTTGGCCGGCGGAAATGTATGGCGGACACTCTCGGTGGATGAAACAGAATATTTGTTCAGAGATCAATCCAGAATAGGCCGTGCTGTCGTGTGTGAAATG
>JAKSJH010000189.1 GCA_024398315.1 Bacteroidales bacterium | reverse complement strand
GTTGACAGCTTTCCACCCTCGCGCATCCCGGAGGAGAAAGCATAAGTCGAATAGAGGTACGGGTTGTAGTTCGAACGTTCGCGCAGAGGGGTCACGCTCTCGCAAACAGCCTTCTCATTGGATTCGAACAGCCTGGCGCACAGACTCTTGAGCATCGGAGTGGACACATGCTGAGGACGCAGGTAGGTCAGGGACGGACCGAGACCGGCGGCCTTGCGGGCGAAATCGGACGAGTGCTTCACCAGATAGCGGAAATCGTTACCGAGGACTTCTTCATCCAGAGAACAGGCCTGCCTCCCCTGAAGAAATCCTCCGCGGTGCATGCTGCAACAGGGAACAGGTCGTCGTTCATGTAGACATATTCCTCGGACAGCCCGGGGATGCGGTGAAGGAACATCTCGATGGCCGAAGCGTTGAAGACTGGAAGCAGTTCTGACGGGATTATGTCAGAATGCAGAACGACCCGCAGCCGGTTCCTGTCCACCCAGGCGGGCACCTGGCTCTCACCGGATACTACCAGGAAAACATCTTCGACGAACCGCATGAAGCGTTGGATGCCCCGAAGCAGATAAGGAAGCGTCCCCCAGTCGCGGAAGCGCTTCGCAAGGAAGGTGTCCATTCCGACCGCCCTGGCATATTCCTGCTGCCAGAGAGGGTCAAGACCGTTGACATAGGTGATAACTACATCCATGGTGCATCAGAATCGGGTGTGTTCAACATAAGACCTCAGGTAAGCGGAGGTGACGGTCCCGCCTTTGGCGGCCATCTCTTCAGGAGTTCCCTGGAAGACGACCTGACCTCCGTTGTCTCCTGCGTCCGGACCGAGGTCTATGATCCAGTCTGCAGCGTTTATGACGTCCAGGTTATGTTCCACGACCACGACCGTGTGACCGTTCTTAAGCAGGACGTCGAACGCCTTGAGGAGCTTCTCGACATCGAAGAAATGCAGTCCCGTGGTCGGTTCGTCGAAAAGGAAGAGGATCTTCTCCCTGCGGGACGAATCTGAATCCCTGTTCATTGAGAGGAAGTACGCCAGCTTGATTCTCTGGCTCTCGCCGCCCGATAAGGTGGACGAGCTCTGCCCGAGCTTGATGTACGAAAGGCCGACTTCGACAAGCGGCTGGAGCCGGCACGCTATCTGCTTCGCCAGATCCTCCTTCTGAGAGCCGAAGAAGGCTATGGCCTCCTCCACGGACATGTTCAGGATGTCGTCGACATTCTTGCCCTTGTAGCGTACTTCAAGGATGTCCGGCTTGAAGCGCTTCCCTCCGCAGGCCTCGCAGACCATGGTCACGTCAGCCATGAACTGCATCGGTATCCTCACGATACCTTCTCCCTGGCACTCAGGGCAGCGGCCGCCGTCCTGGTTGAAGGAGAAGAAGGACGGGGTGTACCCGTTCATCTTCGCGTACTGCTGTTCGGAGAGCAGTTTGCGGATGTCATCGTAGACCTTGAGGTAGGTTACCGCGTTGGAGCGCGTGCTCCTGCCTATCGGGTTCTGGTCGACATATTCAATTCTCGTGACCCTGTCAAGATTGCCGGAAAGGCGTCTGAATGTGCCGGGAAGGTCCCCGGTCTGATTGATCCTGCGGAAGAGGGCCGGGTAGAGGATGTCCCCCACGAGGGAGGATTTTCCGGAACCGCTGACACCGGTGACAGCGGTCAGGACCCCGAGAGGGAACTTCACGTCGAAACCCTTGAGGTTGTGTTCCATGGCTCCTTCCACCGTGATTGAATATGTCCAAGGATGCTTCTCGCGCGTGTACCTTGCCCGCCGGCCTGTGATGTACTGCAGGGTGAGGGAGCGGTCAACCGCCTCGGAGGTCACTTCTCCGTTGACCTGTCCCTGGAAGACTATCGTGCCGCCGTCGACTCCGGCAAGAGGTCCCATGTCGACCAGCACGTCGGCGGCGTCGATGATCTCCTCATCATGCTCGACCACGACGACAGTGTTGCCGATGTCCCTGAGCCTGCGGATCACTCCTATGAGTTTCTCAGTGTCACGGGGATGCAGTCCTATGCTAGGTTCGTCGAGGATGTACATGGACCCGACGAGGGAGCTTCCCAGCGCCTTCACGAGGTTGATTCTCTGGCTCTCTCCGCCGGAGAGGGTGTTGCATGTCCTGCTGAGAGTCAGGTAGGACAGTCCCACGTCCCTGATGCAATTGAGCCTGCCGACAATCTCATCTATGGCCTTGCGCGCGATCTTCTCGTCTGATTCGTCCAGTCTGAGGTCGAGGAAGAACTCGATCAGAGCGTCCACGTTCATGTCCAGCAGCTGGGCTATCGTCCTGCCTCCAACCTTGACATAGTGGGCTTCCTTGCGGAGCCTCGACCCGTGGCAGGAATGGCAGGTGGTGCGGCCGGAGAAGCGGCTCAGCATGTATTTGTACTGTATCTTGTAGCGGTTCGACTCGACCCAGCGGAAGAACTCGTTGATGCCGATGATGGAATTGTCGTCACCTTCGACGCTGCAGCTGTCCCAGATGAGGTTCCTGACCTCCTGTGAGAGATTGGCGTAAGGTTCGAATATCGGGATTCCGTAGCGTCCGGAGACATGTACGAGACGGTCTCTGAACCATCCCATCTTGTCACCCCTCCAGCAGGCTATGGCCCCGTCGTAGATGCTCTTTGTCTTGTCCGGGACGACCAGGTCCTCGCTCACCCCTATTATGCTTCCAAGACCTCCGCAGACCGGGCAGGCCCCCAGCGGGCTGTTGAAAGAGAAAAGATATTCATCCGGTCTCCTGAAGGTGATCCCGTCCATCTCGAAGCGGTTGGAATACTCCTCATCGCCGCCTTCTTTCCTCAGGACGAGCCTTCCGTCCCCCTCGCGGAATGCAGCGGAGACAGAGCTCAGCAGCCTGGTCTTCAAGTCTTTGACCTCCTGTTCGGTCCAAGGTTCACCGTCATCCCTGACAGGAGAGCCGTCCTTGAACGCAGGCAGTTTCACACGGTCCACCAGAAGCATCAGGCCTTCAGGGTACTCCCCTCCTTCAGCCATCTTCATCACCTCGTCGATGCGGAGCACTCCGTCCTTGAAGCAGAACCTCGAGTAGCCGTTCTCCTTTAGGGCGAGCATCAGCTCCACCTTGTCGGAACGGCCGTCCCAACCCAGAGGAGCAAGGATGTAGACAGAAGGCGAATCTCCCTTGAATATGCTTGCAAGCACGTCAGACTCGCTGCTGCACTTCACTTCCCTGCCGCTGACCGGTGAATATGTCCGGCCGATGCGGGCGAACAGCAATCTCAGATAGTCATAGATCTCGGTCGTGGTGGCCACGGTCGAACGAGGGTTCTTCACATTGACCTTCTGCTCGATGGCGGTTGCAGGGGGGATTCCTTCTATGGAGTCCACGTCCGGCTTGTTCATCTTCCCGAGGAACTGCCTGGCGTAGGAAGAAAGACTCTCGGCGAAACGCCTCTGCCCCTCTGCGAACAGAGTGTCGAAAGCAAGAGACGACTTGCCCGACCCCGATATGCCCGTAACCACGACGAACTTGTTTCTCGGGATCTCTATGGTGATGTTCTTCAGGTTGTTGACCCTTGCACCCCTGACAGTTATGTTGCCTTTTTCAGCCATCCGTCAGCGTCATGCCTCGAGGCAGGCGTCCATCAGCCTGTCAATTTCCTTCCTGTCGAGGTTCCTGCCTATGAACACGATCTTTATCATCCTGTCGCCGTAGTCAGGATCCCAGTCACGGCGGAGGTTCTTGTCCCTCAGCATCATCTCCTGGAGCTGGTCCTCAGGCATGGTGGCGAACCAGAGTCCGGCGTTACGGATGCTCTTCTGGACTCCCGACTGCTCGAAAAGATAGCACTTGTCCTGCTCGTCGGAGAAATAGCACAGGCCCTTCGCCCTTATGATGTTCTTCGGCCAGTGTTTGGCCACGAAAGCGTCGAACTTATTGATGTCCAGGGCAGGACGGCGGTAATAGACATAGGTGCCTATGTTGTATTCCTCGACCTCGCCGCCATCGTGGTGGTGATGGTGGTGGTGATGGCCCTCATGGTCGTGGTCGTGGTCATGGTCATGGTCGTCATGGTCTTCATCATGGTCGTGATGGTGCTCGTGATGGTGTCCGCTGTCATGGTCATCATCGTCGTCATCATCGTCATCGTCATCGTCGAGTTCCAGATCGCCTTCGATGGCGGCGATCCAGGCGGCGGAAGTGGCGACCTTGTCGAAATCGAACATCCCCGTGCCGACGATCCGGTCGAGGTCCACGTCACCGTAGTCGCACTCGATGATTCCCGCTCCCGGGTTCAAGGCCTTGATGATGGCGCGCACCCTGGCAAGCTCTTCCGGAGAGACCTCGGACACCTTGTTGAGCAGGACTATGTTGCAGAACTCTATCTGCTGGATG
>JAKSJH010000188.1 GCA_024398315.1 Bacteroidales bacterium | reverse complement strand
AAGCTGTCAACTACATCTACAAACAGCTCCGCAATTCAGAACCGCCTGATGAGGCTACGGCAAGGGATGTCATTGACAAGCTGTTCTTCTCAGAGAAGAGATACGACCTGGGCAAGGTCGGAAGATTCCGTCTCAACAAGAAGCTCGGTCTTGACACCGATCCTGAGATCAGAATCCTTGAGAAGCAGGACATCATCGAGATCATCAAGTATCTCATCCAGCTCATCAACTCGAAGGCTACCGTTGACGACATCGACCACCTCAGCAAC
Source organism: Bacteroidales bacterium (assembly GCA_024398315.1). GTDB lineage: Bacteria > Bacteroidota > Bacteroidia > Bacteroidales > UBA932 > Cryptobacteroides. The sequence goes on along the minus strand of JAKSJH010000188.1, from coordinate 4,143 downwards.
AGAAGGGTGCGCACTGTCGGCGAGCAGCTCGCCAACCAGTTCAACGTAGGTCTTTCCAGAATGGCAAGGACAATCAGGGAGAGGATGAACGTCCGCGACAGCGAGCAGTTCAACCCTATGGACCTGATCAATGCGAAGACCCTGTCTTCCGTCATCAACTCATTCTTCGGAACGAGCCAGCTGTCCCAGTTCATGGACCAGACCAACCCTCTTGCGGAAGTCACCCACAAGAGGCGTCTCTCCGCCCTCGGTCCTGGAGGTCTTTCCAGGGACAGGGCCGGATTCGAGGTCCGAGACGTGCACTACACCCATTACGGCCGCCTCTGCCCTATCGAGTCTCCTGAAGGACCGAACATCGGTCTTATTTCATCTCTCTGCGTGTTCGCAAGAATCAACAAGCTCGGATTCATCGAGACCCCTTACCGCGACGTCAAGGACGGAAAGGTCGACCTTACGGACACCGGCTGGCACTACATGTCAGCGGAGGAGGAGGAGAGCAAGCTCGTCTCCCTCGCAAAGGTTAAGATGGAGGATGACGGTACGATTCTGGAGGACAGGATCCAGTGCCGTCTCGAGGCTGACTTCCCTGTCGTCTCCAAGGAGCAGGTCAACTACATGGACGTCGCTCCGAACCAGATGGCATCCGTCGCGGCATCCCTTATCCCATTCCTCGAGCATGACGACGCCCACCGTGCATTGATGGGTGCGAACATGATGCGTCAGGCCGTTCCGCTTCTCAACCCTGAATCCCCTATCGTGGGAACAGGTCTTGAGGAAAGGGTCTGCCTCGACTCCAGGACACAGTTCATCGCCGAGCGCAAGGGTGAGGTCACCTATGTCGACGCAAAGGAGATCAGAATCAAATACGAAAAGACGGATGACGAGAAGTTCGTCAACTTCGGACCAGAAGAGACCGTCTACACTCTTCCTATATATAGAAGGACAAACCAGAGCACTACCGTCACCCTCAAGCCTATCGTGCGCAAGGGGGACAAGGTGACCGCCGGTCAGGTCCTTACGGAAGGTTATGCGACCCAGAACGGAGAACTCGCTCTGGGAAGGAACCTGAAAGTAGCGTTCATGCCTTGGAAGGGTTACAACTACGAGGACGCCATCGTGCTTTCAGAAGAGATGGTGAAGTGGGACATCCTCACTTCCGTCCACGTCGATGAATATCTCACCGAGGTCCGCGACACCAAGCGCGGAATGGAAGAGCTCACTGCCGACATCCCTAATGTCAGCGAGGACGCCACCAAGGACCTCAACGAGCAGGGAATCATCAGGATCGGTGCGCACATCGAGCCGGGTGACATCATGATCGGTAAGATCACCCCTAAGGGAGAAAGCGACCCTTCACCTGAGGAGAAGCTCCTCAAGGCGATCTTCGGTGACAAGGCCGGAGACGTCAAGGATGCATCCCTCAAGGCCAATCCTTCACTCAGCGGCACCGTCATCAAGACCGCTCTCTACGCCAAGGCTGCCAAAGAAGGCAACAAGAGGACTGCAAAGGCTGAGCAGAAGGCCAAGCTCGACGCAATCCAGGAAGCCTTCGACAAGAAGGCCGGAAAGCTTTTCGAGGACTTCATCGGAAGGCTCACCGTCCTTACAAAGGCAAGGAAGAGCGCTGGGATCAGCGATCTCTACAACGTTGAGATCATCCCTAAGGGAAAGGAGATCACAGCCGACAAGCTCAGGGCGATCGACTACCAGAACATCAATTCAGGCAAGTGGACCTCTGACAAGAACACCAACGCCCTCATCCAGGAACTGATCAACAACTACTGCCTCACCTACAAGGTGGCAGATGCCGAATGCAAGAGGCAGATGGACAAGATCAAGGTCGGAGATGAGCTTCCAAACGGTGTGATGCAGCTCGCGAAGGTCTACATCGCCAAGAAGAGAAAGATCACCGTGGGTGACAAGATGGCCGGCCGTCACGGCAACAAGGGTATCGTGGCCAAGATCGTCCGCAGGGAGGACATGCCGTTCCTCGAGGACGGAACTCCTGTCGACATCGTCCTCAACCCTCTGGGAGTGCCTTCACGTATGAACCTCGGCCAGATTTACGAAACCGTTCTCGGATGGGCCGGTAAGGAACTTGGACTCAAGTTCAAGACCCCTATCTTCGACGGTGCCAGCATAGAGTCCATCTGTGACTACACCGACAAGGCCGGTGTCCCTAGATACGGAAAGACCCGCCTCAGGGACGGTGGCACCGGAGACTGGTTCGACCAGCCTGCGACAGTCGGAGTCATCTACATGATCAAGCTCGGCCACATGGTCGACGACAAGATGCACGCCCGTTCCATCGGACCATATTCACTCATCACCCAGCAGCCTCTCGGAGGTAAGGCTCAGTTCGGTGGACAGAGGTTCGGAGAAATGGAGGTGTGGGCCCTCGAGGCATTCGGTGCGGCTCACGTGCTTCAGGAGATCCTGACGGTGAAGTCTGACGACGTCACCGGACGTTCAAAGACCTACGAAGCAATCGTCAAGGGCGACCCTATGCCTGCTCCAGGCATTCCGGAATCCCTCAACGTGCTTCTCCATGAACTCAGGGGACTCGGCCTCAAGGTTACGCTCGATTAATTCAAGACGATTTGAATCCAACAGATTTACAAGACTATGCCTACATTCAACAATAAGGAGAACAAGGTAAAAAGCAACTTTTCGAGGATAAGCATCTCGCTTGCATCCCCAGAGGACATCTCAGCAAGGTCATGCGGTGAGGTCACCAAGCCGGAGACGGTCAACTACAGGACCTACAAGCCGGAAAGGGACGGTCTCTTCTGCGAGAAGATATTCGGACCTACCAAAGATTATGAGTGCTACTGCGGAAAGTACAAGAGAATCCGTTACCGTGGAATCGTCTGCGACAGGTGTGGTGTCGAAGTCACGGAGAAGAAGGTCAGAAGGGAGAGGATGGGTCACATCACCCTTACTGTCAGAGTAGCCCACATCTGGTACTTCAAGTCAGCTCCGAACAAGATCTCCTCACTCCTCGGCATTCCTGCAAAGAAGCTTGAGTCAGTGATCTACTACGAGAAATACATCGTGGTGAACCCTGGTCAGAGCGGACTTGCCAAGATGGACCTTCTCACTGAAGATGAATATCTTGACGTAATGGCCCGCATCCCGGACAACGACAATCTCCCTGAGGAGGAGAAATTCGTCGCGAAGATGGGCGGTGAGGGAATATACGACCTTCTCAAGGAGATCGACATCGTCGCTCTTGAAAAGGAACTCCGCCAGAAGATGCACGTGGAGACCTCACAGCAGAGAAAGGCCGAGATCCTCAAGAGGCTCAACGTCGTCAAGTGGTTCGTGGAGTCGAAGGACATCAACAGACCGGAGTGGATGATCATGAAGATCATTCCTGTCATTCCGCCGGATCTCCGTCCTCTCGTTCCGCTCGATGGCGGACGTTTCGCCACAACTGACCTCAACGACCTCTACAGAAGAGTCATCATAAGGAACAACCGACTCAAGAAGCTCCAGGACATCAATGCTCCTGAAGTCATTCTCAGGAACGAGAAGCGCATGCTCCAGGAAGCAGTCGATTCTCTCTTCGACAACTCGAAGAAGTCCAGCGCGGTCAAGAGCGAGTCCAACAGGGCCCTCAAGTCCCTCTCCGACTCCCTCAAGGGAAAGCAGGGACGCTTCCGCCAGAACCTCCTCGGAAAGCGTGTCGACTATTCAGCACGTTCCGTCATCGTCGTCGGTCCTGAACTGAACATGCACGAGTGCGGTCTGCCTAAGTTCATGGCGGCAGAGCTCTACAAGCCGTTCATCATCAGAAAGCTCATCGAAAGAGGTATCGTCAAGACCGTCAAGTCGGCCAAGAAGATAGTTGACAGGAAGGACGCTGTGATCTGGGACATCCTCGAGAATGTCATGAAGGGTCATCCAGTACTCCTCAACCGTGCTCCTACCCTCCACCGACTCGGTATCCAGGCATTCCAGCCAAGGATGATCGAAGGAAAGGCCATCCAGCTCCACCCTCTCGCATGTACGGCGTTCAACGCTGACTTCGACGGTGACCAGATGGCTGTCCACCTCCCTCTCGGCAACGCCGCCATCATGGAGGCCCAGCTTCTCATGCTCGGTTCCCAGAACATCCTCAACCCTGCCAACGGCGCGCCT
>JAKSJH010000187.1 GCA_024398315.1 Bacteroidales bacterium | reverse complement strand
TGGGCTCGCGGCGTGGATCCTCGCCCTCGACACGGCTCAGGCCGAAGATCCGGCTCTCGGACTTGTAGTACTTGATGTCGTAGCATCTGTACTCATTGTGATTCCTGACCTTATGGTAGGATGTGATGCAATCGAAGTTGTATCCCATCGCCGAAAGGTCAGGATTGTCAATTGTACTGGCACCATCCTCGAGCAGCGACTCGAGAATCTCATAGTTGCGGTTGATTGCATTGATTGTCCGCAGCTTCACTCCCTTGTCCCTGTTCCCCTTCCTGTAGTTGTAGCGGTTCCTGCAGCTGGTGCAGCAGAACTTCATGTCGCTGCGCCCGTTCGGGAGATCAGCCCCGCATTCCAGGCACTTCCCTCTCACACATCCTTCCTCACTGTTCATGATCCTATCCTGTTTTACACACGGCCGCCTCAGCCGGGCCTGTCCAATATGGCAAGAATCCTCCACTGTCCGGCAAAAGAAACAGAAAGGACGGAAACTATTTCCATTTCCATAAGAAAAGCCATTTTTCTTTCCTCTGAAAGAATATTCAAGTGCAAGGCGAGGATTGCCTTGGCCAGAAGCCGGGAAGGTCCCAGGACACAAAGAAAAAGCCCGGTTCATAAAGAAACGGAAAGATCTTCAGCCGATGCGGCATCAGCCCATTGAAGAGAGAGGCACGCTTACTAACTTGCGGACGAAAGAACAACCAAACTTGAACTTGGATTATGGAACAGTTGAACAGAATCGAAATCCGCGGGTATGTCGGCAACGCCAACATTCTCGAGGTCGGAGGAACAAGGGTAGCCCACTTCTCCGTAGTCACGAACTTCGCCTACAGGACCAGGACGTACGAGCCGGTCATCGAGGCCACCTGGCACAATGTCACAGCATGGGAAAGCAAGAACGTCACGGATCTTGGAATAATCCAGAAGGGAGAGCCGATCCATGTAATAGGAAGGCTGAGGATACAGAAATTCACGGGCAATGATGGAAGCGAGAAGAACTACACCGAGATCATGGCAAGCATCGTCGAGAAGGTCGATGAAAACCTCGTGACACCTACAAGCGTCTGACCCTGGTCAAGAGACAGGCATGGCAGCTCCGATGGCCGGTGAAGAAATGGGATTGAAGAAAGAGAGAATGACCACCGGAACTGCCATTTTCACTAAAAACGGCTTTACTTGAACTATTACTTCAAATATTTTTTCTACTACTTATCGCTTTATCACTCAATTGATTAACACCAATCAAGTGTAGAAAGTTTTCAATAAGTTGCAAATAAAATTTGGAGATTTAATTTTTAGCAGTAACTTTGCAGTGCTTTCAGACGAGAAAGGCAAAGGCTAAAGGACGCCGAAACGGAATTCCTTGATTTCAAGGCCGCTGGGCAGCAGCAATGCCGGATGCAGGGCATCCTCCTTCAGAAATCCTTACCACTTGTGAAAGTATCTTTCAAGAAGACATCAGGGGATGACCGAAAGGCCATCCTCTTTTTCTTTATTCCCAGCTGGATTCACAGGAAAAGATTTCGATATGTTAAAATATTGAATACAAGAATCTTAACAAAGATTACTTATACATTTCCTTGTAGCAATTTAGATAATCTCCGCTGGTGACATCGTCAAGCCATCCCTGGTTCTCGAGGTACCATCTGACGGTCTTTTCGATCCCCTCCTCGAACTGGAGAGAAGGCTCCCACCCGAGTTCCTTCTGAAGCTTGGTCGAATCGATTGCATAGCGAAGGTCGTGTCCCATCCTGTCGGTAACGTAGGTGATGAGGTCGAGATCTTCTCCTTCCTCACGGCCGAGAAGCCTGTCCACGGTACGGATCAGAACCTTGATGAGGTCGATGTTCTTCCACTCGTTGAAGCCACCGATGTTGTAAGTCTCGGCAGTCTTTCCCTCATGGAAGATGACGTCGATCGCCCTGGCATGATCGACCACATAAAGCCAGTCCCTGACATTCTCTCCCTTGCCGTAGACAGGAAGCGGCTTCCTGTGACGGATGTTGTTTATGAAGAGAGGGATCAGCTTCTCCGGGAACTGGTAGGGACCGTAGTTGTTCGAGCAGTTGGTCACCACGACAGGCATTCCATAGGTGTCATGGAAGGCACGGACGAAATGGTCGCTTGAAGCCTTGGATGCAGAGTAAGGACTGTGAGGTTCGTACTTCATGTCCTCGGTAAAGAAACGCTTGCCGTAGGAAGCATGATGCTCACTCGAGGCCGTGGTTGAATAAGGCGGCTCGATTCCCTCCGGATGGGTCATTTCAAGCGCCCCGTAGACCTCATCGGTCGAAATGTGGTAGAACCTCTTTCCATCATACTTCTCCGGCAGGGATTCCCAGTAGGTGCGGGCAGCCTGGAGCAGGCTCAGGGTTCCCATCACATTGGTCATGGCAAAGGTGAAAGGATCCTTGATGCTCCTGTCCACATGGGACTCGGCAGCAAGATGGATGATGCCGTCCACATGCTCGGACTGCATGAGGGAAAGGACCGTCTCGAAGTCACAGATGTCGGCCTTGACAAACGAATAGTTCGGCCTGTCCTCGACATCCTTCAGATTGGCAAGGTTGCCGGCATAGGTGAGCTTGTCAAGGTTGATGATGTGATAGTCCGGGTACTTTTCGACGAAAAGCCTGACGACATGGCTGCCGATGAAGCCGGCACCGCCGGTGATGATCAAAGTCCTCTTGAAATCCATTGCCGAATAATAAAGAATTGATGCGAAGATAGGAAATTTATTCATATTTTAGTTCCATGAAAAGAATAGCATTGACAGTCTGCACCATTGCCGCAGCACTCTTACTCACATCGTCAAAGCCAGTCAGGGTGGCCTGCATCGGCGACAGCATCACCTATGGAGTCGGTGTCTCGGACCGCGACTCCGACAGTTATCCATCAGTCCTTGGCAAGATGCTCGGAAACGGCTATGAAGTACGCAACTTCGGATTCAGCGCCCGAGTCATGTGCGACAGCGGAGACCATCCTTACATGGCAGAAGACATGTACTCGGAAGTCAAGGCATATCTCCCGGACATCGTCACCATCATGCTCGGAACGAACGACACCAAGCCATGGAACTTCAAGGACGGAGCAGCGCTCGCTGAATATGAGAGCTGCTACCTCAGGATGGTCGACGAGCTGAAGGCACTCCCTTCCCATCCGAGGATCTACGTCTGCAATCCTGTTCCAATCTTCGAGAACAGCTATGGCATCAGGGACAGCATCGCCACAAGACATTTCGTCCCGGTCATCAGGAAGGTCGCAGCAAGGAAGTGGCTCGATCTCGTGGACACATATTCACCGCTTGACGGCAGGAACGACCTCTTTCCTGACGGAGTCCATCCGAACGAGGCCGGAGCGAAGGTGATTGCACAGACGATCTTCGATGCGTTCAGCAGGCGCGCCGACACCGGAAAGCCTGCAAGGAGGGTCCTTTTCATCGGCGACAGCATCACAGACGACGACTGGGGCAAGGCAGACGGAAAGCCGACCGCCAAAAGACAGAACTACGACATGAACCACATCTACGGACATGGCTATGTATTTGAGATTGCAGTCCAGACCCAGTCCAAGCATCCGGAGAAGAGATACACCTTCTACAACAGAGGCATCAGCGGCAACAGGCTGACCGACCTGGAAGCCAGATGGGACGAAGACGTGTTCCCGGTCCATCCGGACATCGTTTCCCTCCTGATCGGCGTCAATGACGTCTGGAGGAAGGCCCCGGACGATTTCGACTATGCCGGCTGGGAGGCCAGATACAGGGCTCTGATCGACAAGACACTGGCATTCGACCCTGAGATCAAGTTCGTCCTCGGAACACCGTTCTGTGCCAACGTAGGCCAGACAGAGCTCAATGACTACTACCAGAACCTCTCCATCATGACAGACAGGCTTGCAGTCATCGTAAGGAGGATAGCCGCAGACTATGGCTTCACTCTGACCGACTATGCCATCCTGTTCGATGAACTGATCTCAAAGGACAAGTCCGGAGACAGCAAGTTCTGGACATGGGACGGAATCCATCCGACGATGGTAGCCCACAAGAGGATGGCCGACCTCTGGATAAGGAAGACGGCAAAGATCATGAAGTAGACAATCTCTAGACGAGATCTTTGAGAAGAGGGTGATTGCTGTCCTTGGCTGACAGGATCACCTTTTCCTTTGGGACGCGCCAGTCGATGCCCAGTTCAGGGTCATCCCAGGCGATTGCACCTTCCGATGAAGGACAGTAGAAATTGTCGCACTTGTACTGGAACACTGCAGTCTCGCTCAGCACGCTGAAGCCATGTGCGAATCCACGCGGTATGAAGAACTGAAGATGATTCTCCCCCGTCAGCTCGACAGCCACATGCTTGCCATAGGTCGGCGAACCCGGGCGTATGTCCACGGCGACATCAAGCACACTGCCCTCAATGACCCTGACCAGCTTG
>JAKSJH010000186.1 GCA_024398315.1 Bacteroidales bacterium | reverse complement strand
CCCCTTGACCCTTGCCTTGAGCTTGTCGCAGCGGTCCTTGAGCTCTGCGGCGGTGATTTCGGTGTCGGACTTGTAGCCCTTGGCGTCCTTGAGGTCCATCATCATCCTGTCAAGCTGCTGGCGGATGCCCTGGCCGTCCTCAGGCTCGATTCCCTCAGCCTTCTCCATGACGACATCTGAGTACATCATGATGAGACGTCTGTAGGCGTCATAGACGAACCTAGGGTTGCCTGTCTTCTGGATCATGCCAGGAAGAGTTGCAGAGCAGAGACCGATGTTGAGGATGGTGTCCATCATGCCAGGCATGGAGCTTCTGGCACCGGAGCGGCAGCTCACGAGGAGCGGATCGGAAGGATCTCCGAATTTCTTGCCCATTATAGCTTCTGTGGCCTTCATTGCCTCAGCCACATCCTTCTTGAGTTCCTCGGAATAGCCTCCGCCGAGAGAATAGTATTCGGCGCAGCACTCTGTCGTGATTGTGAAACCGGCAGGAACAGGCATGCCGAGCTTGCTCATCTCGGCCAGGTTGGCTCCTTTTCCACCAAGGAGCTCTCTCATGTGTCCGTCACCTTCAGCGGTCTTTCCGCCGAATCGATAGACGCGTTTCTTGTTGTCGTACATGTCTAATTTATGAATATGTTATGATTTTTTTTCTAAAAGGCTGCAAAATTACTAAATAATTCTGTTTAAAGCAACTTTGATGCGATATCTGAAAGTTCGCTTCTTTCACCGACTTTCAGGAACACGTGCTCGAACAGAGGCTGGCCGTCCATCTTCTCACCGAGATGTGTCAGACCGTTGGACCATTTGTCCAGATAAGGCTGGTCAATCTGGAATATGTCGCCGGTGAAAACCATCTTTGTGCCCTCGCCCGCCCTGGTGATGATTGTCTTGATTTCGTTAGGAGTGAGGTTCTGTGCCTCATCACAGATGAAGAACACCTTGCCGAGACTGCGGCCTCTGATGTAGGCCAGAGGAGAGATAAGCAGTTTCTCGGTCTTGAGCATCTCCTCGACCTTCAGAGCCTCCTTGCTGGTGGAGCGGAACTGTCCCTTGATGACATTGAGATTGTCCATGAGCGGCTGAACGAACGGACTCATCTTGGTCTTCTGGTCTCCCGGAAGGAAGCCTATCTCCTGATTGCCCAAGACCACGGTAGGCCTTGTGAGGATGATCTGGTCGTAGTCCCTGGCCAGTTCCAGAGCGGAGGCCAGAGCGATGAGAGTCTTTCCTGTACCCGCTCCTCCGGTCATCGAAACAAGCTGTATCTCAGGGTTGAGACAGGCGTCCAGAGCGAATTTCTGCTCATCATTGCGGGCTCGTATTCCGTAGGCCGTCCTGCTCTTGACAAGCTGGATCCTGCCCGACTTCGAGTTATAGCGGGCGCAGAGAACCTGTTCCCCGTTCCTCACCTTGTAGAGCTGGTTAGGCTTAGGCTCCGACTTGACCACCTTGTCCCACTCGAGGGAATTGTCCTGGCTGTAGGCAAGGGTCTGGACAGCCTCCGAAGTCATGTCGTCAAGCCAGATGACCTCCCTTGCGGAATTCTCGACCTTCTCCTCCTCGACCCTGTCAGTCAGATAGTCCTGAACCTCCATCCCGGCAGCCTTGGACTTCATCCTCAGGTTGATGTCCTTGGTCACAAGAGAGACGAACCTGTCCGGGTTGTTGTCCCTCACCCAGATGGCCGTGGAAAGAATCCTGTGGTCAGGAATATCGTCATAGAACATGTTCTCTAGTCCTTCCGGGAATGGATGGTTGGGCTCTATCCTGATGTTGCCCAGTCCTTTTCCGATCGGCACACCGGACTTGCCGAAAAGTTTGCCTTCGGTGATTCTGTCGATGTCGCGCATGAAGCCCCTTGCGTTCAGGGCCAGCGCATCGTTGCCTTTCTTGAACTTGTCCAGTTCTTCAACCACGGCGATAGGAATCACGATGTCGTTGTCCTGGAATTTCCGGATGGCCTTGTGGTCATGGAGAATGATGTTGGTGTCCAGCACGAAGATCTTCGGCTTCTTACCACCCTTCTGACTCGAAGGTACATTGGCGTATCTTGGCATAGTGAAGTGTTTGATTATATGGTTGTTTGAATATCAGTTCTCAATCTTCTCCCTCAGAGGTCTGGCTGTTAAGAAGGGACTGGAGGATGGAAGTTATCCCGGTCTCCCCTCCTGTCTTCACCTTGACCTTTCCGGAACCCGGGACCGGATGTCCGACAGGAAAATATGCGATGTCCTGCAAGAGAAGCTCCGCATCGACATAGTCATAGTCGATGTCACGTATCTGGATGAGGGCTCCCGGCACTTCGGAGAAAAGGATTCTCGTGGCGCTGTTCTCTGAATATGCCGCCTTGATCCCGCTCACGTCAAGGGTCGCCCCGACCCCGTCCGGACACAACCTCTCGAGAGCGGTGAGCAGACCGCCGTCACAGACAGTGGCCCCGGCGACCACCACCTTGTCTTCGACGAACTCCCTGACGACCTCATAGCAGTCCATGAAATAGTCAGCGTCCCCGATCTCCGGGAACTGGTCACCGTTGGGGCCGCACGCCTTGCAGAGCAGCGAACAGCCCATGCGGAAGTCACACGTGTCGAACGGAATGAAGATTATCCAGCTGTCCGGATCCGCATCCAGGGAATCAGGCACATTCCTGCGCCTGGAGATCGAAGCCTTCCCGCTGCCGAACGGAGACGGTGAGGCCAGAAGGAATTCATCCTCCGCATCTTCCTCCTCAGAAGGCCTTTCAGCCGCCTCCACCTTGAAAGTCACATTACTCAGGCGGTCGCTTTCGGTGAAGGAATATTCACTCAGACAAATCCCCAGATTCTCAACGAAGTCTGCCGCAGCCTCGACTGAAGAGTAGAATGCCGCCATGTTGCCGAGCCTGGAAGGATTCCACTTCCACTTTGCGGACAACATCAGGTCGCCGAGACCGAAATGTCCCTTCATCCAGATGGCATCGATCAGAGCCCTGGCTATCCTTCCCTTTGTGTACTGGTCAGCGAACTCCATCGGACAGTCCGACTCCTTGCCGAGCAGAGCCCCGATCCTCTCAAGATACTCCTGAGCCCTGATGCTCTGGAAAGTGTTTGCGGAAGGAGACGGGTCGATGGTCTCGTCTACAATGGTTCCCGACGGCTCCGAACCACACCTGCCGTCCGATGTCATGTCATTAAGACAGGCATCCAGGATCTGGGCAGGAGTAAGCTGCATGCGTACTCCGTCGATCAAATAGCTGGAATGGAGAGCGTCTGTTTTTCTCTTCATTTGATTCTTGGATGATGGAATAATCTTTGTAAATTTAACTAAATTTGAATTCAGTTCAAACAACATTGAAAAAACGATGACGATTTTTTCCGAAGAAGCCTATCGGAAACTGATTGAAACCACCTTCACAAGTTTCCCGTCAGTGCAGAAAGTTCCGTTCGGAGAGGCCTACAGACCGGGTCTCGAAAGGATGGAGGCTTTCGCAGCACTGCTGGGAGACCCTCAGAACAGAATCCGGACCATCCATGTTGCCGGGACTAACGGCAAGGGCTCCGTGGCCAACATGCTGGCCTCTGTCCTCTCCGCCTCGGGACTTAAAGTCGGGCTGTTCACATCCCCCCACATCCTTGATTTCAGGGAGCGGATGAGGATTCTCGACGCAGGATCGGACGGTCCTGCAAGACTGGTTTCGAAGGAATATGTCTTCAGCTTCCTCAGCGGATGGATGGACGGGATGACGGACCTCGGACTTTCTTTCTTCGAGATGAGCACAGGTATGGCGTTCAGATGGTTCGCCGACGAGAACGTGGACGTCGCGGTCATCGAAGTCGGTCTCGGAGGAAGGCTCGACAGCACCAACATCATCACACCGGACCTCTCCATAGTTGTCAGCATCGGCCTGGACCACTGCGCGATCCTCGGCAACACGCTCGAAGAGGTCGCAGGAGAGAAGGCCGGAATATTCAAGAAAGGAACGGAAGCCCTTGTAGGAGAATATCTTCCGCAGACAAGGCCGGTGTTCGAAAAGAAGGCCGAGGGATTCTGTCCGCTCACCTTCGCACAGGACATCGAGCCGGCGATGTGGGGCCTCAGGGACGAGATCCTCGCCCGGATGGACCTCCGCGGAAAGTACCAGGAAAAGAACCTGCGGACCGTGCTCGCCGCGCTGGACATCCTCCGCAAGGAATGCGGTTACATAGGTCTGGACGACATAGAGACCGTCATTGATTCCATCTCCCGCACGGCCGCAAGGATGGACTTCCACGGCAGATGGGAAAGAATCTGCGAGGATCCCGTCATGATCGCCGACATAGGCCACAACCCCGCAGCCCTCGAAGAGAACTTCGGACAGATCCGCTCCATGCTCGACAGTGGAGAGTACACCTCACTGACAATAGTCTACGCCGTCATGGCCGACAAGGACCTGGACGGCATCCTGCCAT
>JAKSJH010000185.1 GCA_024398315.1 Bacteroidales bacterium | reverse complement strand
CCGATGGTCACATCAGTGTCCTCGACGGTGTCGTGCAGGATAGCGGCGGCAAGCAGCTCCTGGTCCGAGGTCATTGTAGCTGCGATTTCGACTGCTTCCATCGGGTGGACGATGTAGGGGAAACCTTTCCCGCGTCTTTCAGTGCCGGAATGTGCTCTGGTGGCGAACAGTATCGCCTTGTCCAGCAATGATGTATCAAGTGGTCCGTTCGGCATGGTCAGGGGGTGTTATCTGTTCATGAATGGCAGGTTGCGTACAGTCTCCACAATCCTTCTGGCCCTGTCGGTGTTGTAGTCGGACGGACCGTTGAGGGTGTCGAACATGAATTTCAGTCCGCGTTCCCCGCCGCCGTTCTCAAGGATGTGGACGATGAGGAGGTCCTGGACAGCGATGGTTTCACTGATGATGTCGATGTCAGTGTTGCCGATTTCATAGGAAGCCAGGATGTAGGCGTCTTCTGAATAATTCCTTATGAGGTCCTCTACGTCCTGCAGTGTCTTGAATCCCAACGCCTTCATCACAGGCAGGTAATGGATTGACGATGTCGGGTGGATCTCGGCCTGGTTGATCGCTGCGATTCTCCTGTTGAGGCTGTCGAACGGGCGGAGCTTCAGGTATGATGCGAAAGAGTCTCCGTCCAGAGGAACCTCCTCGAATCTGCCTCCGCTCACCAGGCTCTGGACTCTCCTGCGGTAGTCGTTGATGTTGGTGCGTATCAGACTGAACTGCTCGTCGGCGAGCTCCAGCATGCCTGCGAGGCGGTTCAGGTTGCGAAGATAGTTCTGCGGCACTTCCACTCCGGACTTGTACCCTGTGTCATGGTACATGTTCGCCCAGACATGCTGCAGGGCGGTGCGCATCTGAATCTCGAAACGGTATTCGTTGATTTCAGGAACCGCAGGGTCATGGTACATCGACTCAGGGATGCGGCAGATGTAGTGGAGCGAGTTGTAGCCGAAGCTGTTCAGCTCGTGCATCTTCCTCTTGTCAACGCTGTTCGCCCAGTCGATGTCGAACATCCTGTCGACAAGGGCGGCGACCTTGTCGACCTCATCCGAATAGAAGGTTATTATCCTTGTTCCCAGAATGTCGGTAATGTCGCTGAGAAAACTGTATTTGGATCCTTTGATCTCAAGCTTTCCTGCAAGGCTCTTCTCCTGCTTTATCCTGCTTTCCAGCGCTGTGATGTAGATTCCGTTGTCACAGATGGCCTTTTCCAGGGCTCCAACGACGATCTGCTTCATCTTCTCGAACACAGGAAGCATGTCCCTGTATTCTTCAAGGATCATGCAGCAATGGAGGTCCAGTCCGTAATTGTCGATGTTCTCACTCATATTTACAAATATAGCAAAAAATACTTCGTGACAGCATCTTTCAAGATGATGATTTTTTTCCTAACTTCGTAAGGTTTTGCCATCAGGCGGAACGTGTGCCAATGACGAACAGATTGACATTTCTGATACTCCCTCTTTTGCTGTCCTCCTGCGTTTCCAGGATACCGGAGGCTGGTGTCCCGGAGCCGCTTGCGATTGAAAGGGCGGCTTCATTGTCGGACCTTTCATACCGTATCGGCTTCGATCTCCGCTGCCCGGCCGGTGAGGTGGTCTCCTCGGACACGGTTTCCTTCGACCTTCGCAGGAGATCGGACATGTTCCTGGACTTCAAGGCGGTTCCCGGAAGCCTGACCCGGCTAAGGGTCAACGGCAAGGAGATAGAACCCGAGGTTGAGAACGAGCATGTCCTGCTGCCACGGAGGCTGCTCAATCGTGGGGTCAATGAAGTGATACTGGATTTCATGGCGGGGGAGCACTCCCTTAACAGAAGGAACGATTTTCTCTACACCCTCCTTGTGCCGGACAGGGCGAGGACGCTTTTCCCTTGTTTTGACCAGCCTGACCTCAAGGCGACATACAGCCTGTCGCTCAAGGTTCCTGACGGCTGGACGGCCGTGTCCAACTCCAGGATCGCCTCATCCAACCCCGTCGAAGGGGGGTGCGCTCTCGTCTTTGAACCGACAGAGCCTCTGAGCACCTATCTGTTCTCCTTCGTGGCCGGCAGGTTCCAGCGTATCGAGTCCACAAGGGGCGGGCGGACGATTTCAATGTACCACCGCGAGACCGACCCCGGCAGGCTCGCACAATGCGATGAGATATTCAGTCTTGTCTTCGACTCCCTCGACTGGCTTGAGGACTACACCGGCATGCCATATCCTTTCGCCAAATATGACTTCGTGGTGCTTCCTGACTTCCAGTACGGCGGAATGGAGCACACCGGGGCAACGCTCTACAACGACAGGACCATATTCTTCGACACTCCTCCAACTACGGTTCAGAAACTTGACAGGGCTTCCCTCATAGCTCACGAGACCGCTCACATGTGGTTCGGCGACTGTGTGACCATGCGCTGGTTCAACGATGTCTGGACGAAGGAGGTGTTTGCCAACTTCTTTGCTGCCAAGATGATGCGTCCTCAGTATCCGGAAGTGAACCATGCCCTGTCGGACCTGATGAACTACTATGCTTCGGCATATTCGGAAGACAGGACAGAAGGCGCCTGCGCCATTCAGAGACCTCTTGACAATCTGAACCATGCCGGACTCATCTACTGCAACACCATCTACGACAAGGCTCCGATCGTTATGAACATGCTCGAGGACAAGGTGGGGGAGGACTGCTTCAAGGAATGCATCAGGGAGTTACTGCGGAAATTCGCCTATTCCAACGAGACCTGGGACGACCTTGTCGCAATCTTCGACTCCCACAGCGACGAGGACATCGAGTCCTGGTCCGAAAGATGGGTCAAGGAACCCGGGATGCCTGAATATGAATATGAACCGGACCGGGCTGACTCTCTCGCGGAAGGGAAGTACTGGCTCCCGAACCTTGATGGAAATGAATATGGCTGGTTCAAGCCCGATCAGGCGAGCATGGACTACATCATGGCCCATTGGAGGGAATTTGATGAGACTGCGCGTATGTCGCTCCTGATGACCCTGTACGAGAATTCGTGGCACGGGCTCCTGGACCGCCGCAAGTTCGTGCTCTGGTGCGCCGGCGAACTATGCTCGGAAAGCAATCCTCTGATTCTCTCTTCCCTGATCGATTATTCCCTGTCCGAGGATTTCAGGTTGGATTCCCTCCTTCCTGAGATGTCGCGTGCCCTTGGGGATTTCGCCGCAGATGCCAGCAAGCCTCTTGAAACCAGGCTGATAGCCTTGAGAAACCTTTTCGACTGCCCTGCGGACGAATCCCAGCTTTCCGAACTATTTGGAATATGGAAGAATATAGAACCTTATCCCGGACTTGTTCTCGGTGAGAAGGACTACACCGACCTGGCTTTGCAACTGATGGTCCAGATGCCATCCGAGGCCGAAAGCATCCGTCTCGAGCAGAGGTCCAGGATCACCAACCCCGACCGTCTGGAGTCTTTTGACTTCGTGAGCCGCGCCGCATCTCCGGATCCCGAAGTCAGAGCCGCATTGTTCCAGCACCTTCTTGAATCTCCTGAAAACAGAAGACCGGAGTCAAGAGTCCTGTCGGCCCTTTCACTGCTATGCCACAGGACCCGCCGGGACGAGGCCGTCCGATATGTCATTCCGGCACTGGAAATCCTACCGGAGATCCAGGCCACCGGGGACATCTTCTTCCCTTCACGATGGTGCAAGGCCATCCTTGAAAACCAGCATGACAACCCTGAAGTCTCTGCCCTGACTGACAGCTTCCTGGCTTCTCATAAAGATATGAACCCTTTATTGGTCAACAAGATATTGCAGGCAAGATAATGTATTACTTTGAATATATCCGTTAATTGATGTCGATGTTCAAGACTCTTCTTTCTCAGGTGAAGCAGTACAAGAAAGCTGCAATCCTGGCCCCTGTGTGGACTACTGCCGAAGTCCTTATGGGAGTCCTCATACCCTATGTGACCGCATCCCTCATTGACAAGGGAATAAATGCAGGAGACATAGGAGGTGTCTACCGCTACGGTGGACTGATGGTGCTGATGTCATTCTTCAGCCTGTTCTTCGGCATAATGTCCGGAAGGTTCTCAGCGTATTCGTCAACAGGATTCGCCGCGAATCTCCGTGAGGCGATGTACCGCAACATCCAGCGCTTCTCCTTTTCGGACATAGACAAGTTCTCCACGGCCGGGCTTGTGACGAGGATGACGACTGACGTCAGCAACAGCCAGAGTGCTTTCCAGATGCTGATGAGAGTCAGTTTCAGGGCCCCTATGAACCTGATACTCAGCCTGGTCATGTGTCTGTTCATCAACGCGAGACTCAGCATCATATTCCTTGTGGCCATGGTTGTCCTGACCACGAGCCTTTTCTTTCTTATCAGGAGGGCGACCAGGCTCTTCGTCCAGGTGTTCGAGAAGTATGACGCTCTCAACGGGACGATACAGGAGAATGTCGACGCCATCCGTGTCGTAAAGGCCTTCGTCCGCGAGAACCATCAGATGAACCTTTTCGACAAGGCCGC
>JAKSJH010000184.1 GCA_024398315.1 Bacteroidales bacterium | reverse complement strand
GGCAGTGAATTTTGTCCCGGCGAGGGAGACTCTTGCCTTTTCGACCACAGTCCCCATAAGTTCTTTCAGACCCCTGTCGGATATGTTGAAGGTAAAGAGGGAGGGGACTTCAGGAATATGTTCAATGTCAAGTGTTTCCAGCATCCTGATACCTTTCTCTCCTGTTCCTCCGCCGGTGGTGACCACCACTGCGTCATAATCGTACGAACCCTTGTCCTTGACACAGATGGAATAGCCACCGCCGGACCTTGTGATGCTTTCCACCCTTGATGACGTCCGGAGAACCACCCCTTCCTGCCGCATCCTGCGCAGCAGGAGGTCGACAATCTCCATCGCATCCTGTGACGCTGGGAAGACACAATTGTCTTCCTGGAGCACGAGTTTGACCCCTTCTTTCTCGAACCACTCCCAGGTGTCCTTGTGGTCGAACCGCCTGAACAGTCTCTTCATCAGCCTGCCACCTCTGGGATAGGCTTCCTCTATCGTCCGCACCCCTTCGAATGAATTGGTCAGGTTGCATCTGCCGCCTCCTGTAATGGCGACTTTCGCCAGCGGCTTGTGCAATGCCTCTAAGACATCGACTTCCGTGTCGGGAAGACGACGCTTGAGCTCTATCGAACAGAAGCAGCCAGCTGCTCCGGCTCCTATGATTGCAACTTTCTTCATTCGGATGGTACGTGTGTCACGATGCAAAGATAGGGAGAATTGAGCATATTCATTATATTTGCAGCAAACACTTCCATCAATGAAAAAATCCTGTATTCTTTCCATTCTGGTCATGTCGCTTGCGCTGGCAGCCTGCGGCAGGACTGAAGTCTGCATCTACGGCGGTTCCTCCGCCTGTGCGACGGCTGCATATTCAGCGGCTCACGAGGGCTGCAAGGTCACTGTCATCTGTCCCGATGTCACAATCGGAGGCATGACCACGGGAGGCCTAGGCCAGACCGACATCGGCAACAAGCAGGCTGTCACCGGTCTTTCCAGGAAGTTCTACAGGATGCTAGGCGAGCATTACGGCAAGCTCGAGCAGTGGATCTTCGAGCCAAGCGTTGCCGAGGAGACGCTCATGAAGTTCCTTGACAGTCCGAGGATCACACTCATACAGGGCTTCCACATCATCGCAGTCGAGAAGAACGGCACCCGCATCACCGCCATCAGGTGCGTCGACGAGGCGGGGGAGACCAGGACCATTACAGCCGACCAGTTCATCGACTGCTCCTACGAGGGAGACCTGATGGCCCTTTCAGGAGTCACATACAGGGTCGGAAGGGAGGACAATTCTGAATATTCAGAGACTTGGGACGGCTACCAGATGCTCGGCGGGCATCAGTTCCGTGACGGTGTCGATCCGTTCGTCGAGAAAGGGAATCCCGATAGCGGCCTTCTGTGGGGAATAAGCGACCTGCAGGAGCAGCCGGCAGGATCCGGAAACAACCTTGTCCAGGCATATAACTATAGAATATGTCTGACTGACGATCCGGACAACATGATCCCTCTGGAGCGTCCTGCCGACTATGATTCAACCAGGTATGAACTTCTGGTCCGTGTCTTCGAGTCAGATCCGGATCCGAATCTCAACAACTACTTCATCTGGAGCAGGATGCCGAACCACAAGACTGACATCAACAACAGAGGACCGTTCTCGACCGACATGATCGGGATGAACCACGACTATCCGGAGGCTTCATGGGAGCGCCGCCAGGAAATCATAGAGGCCCACAAGAGCTATACGCTGGGACTTCTCTATTTCTACATGACCGATCCGCGCGTGCCTTCTGTTCTCCAGGAGGAAGTCCGTCGCTGGGGCCTTCCGAAGGATGAATATGTCCGCACGGACCATTGGACGCATCAGCTTTACCTGCGTGAGTGCCGTCGCCTTGTCGGAGAGTACGTTGCAACCCAGGCTGACTGCGAGAACCGTACGGAAGTTCCTGATGGCGTGGGCTTTGCGGCTTATACAATGGATTCCCACAACTGTGAGAGGATCGTGATCTGCCGTGACGGAAAGTATATGGTGAAGAACGAGGGCAATGTCGAGGTCCCGGGCGGCCACCCTTATCCTGTCTCCTACCGGAGTCTGACTCCTAAGAGGGAGGAATGCACGAACCTTCTTGTTCCGGTCTGTCTCTCCGCCTCACACATCGCCTACGGTTCAATCCGCATGGAACCTGTCTTCCTCGAGATGGGCCAGGCTTCCGGTCTGGCGGCTGCCATGGCCGGCAGAGGATCTGTCCAGGAAATCGATGTGCCCGCACTCTGCGACAGACTGGTGAAAGATCCTTGTCTTGACGGGAAGGTCCCTGATATTCTGATAGATGAAGGGTCGGAGCATCTCATCGTACCCGAGGAGAACTGGAAGCTCCTCCATCGCGGAGGATGTTATGGCAAGGGGTATTACGAATATTACGGTACTGGCGAAGCCAATGGCTTCGAGTACCGTATTCCTGAAAATCTTGCAGGGGAGTACGACTTCTACCTGTTCGAGCCGAACCACGGATGTCCTCAGACCAAGTATGTGGTCAGCATAGGTGACATGACTGATGAGGTCATCTTCGACAGGACCAAGTTCGTTGTCGAGGGTCAGGCCGCCGGTGAGTGGTTCAAGCTTGGGACATATTCATTGAAGAAAGGGCAGGGAGGTTCCATCACCCTCTCCTCAGAGGTCGCAGGCCTGCATGCCGACGCCCTCCTGCTCGTCCGCAGATAGTCCTTGATGAGATTACGGGTCAAGCCCGTAATGACGCAGCAGCGAATCGCGTCATAATGCCGCACCGGCGATTCCCGTCATGCCGGACGTGATCCGGCATCTCCTGATTATTTCTTGAAGACGTCCATAGGGCGGCCGATCCAGACCTGAGGTCTTTCGAGTCCGAAGACTTCGGTGACGGTGGCGGCCACGTCGAACTGCATCATGCTGTCGTCGAACTCACCTGTGTTGCGGACATTCTTGCCGCAGATGATGAACGGAGTCTCCATCTCGTTGAGAGTGATTCCGCCATGGCCCTTGTTGATTCCGCCGTGGTCAGCCGTGACGATGAAGATGCAGTCGTCATAGATTCCTGCGTCCTTGGTCGCCTGGATGACCTTTCCGATGCATTCATCGACGTGGCGGACTCCTGCGAGGTATTCCTCAGAACCCCAGCCGATGGTGTGACCTTCATGGTCAGGAGTGTCCCAGCAGATTGCGAACAGGTTAGGCTTCTTCTCGGAGATGTACTTGATGGCGAGGTCGCTTAGAGCGTCGATCGAGCCTCCCTGCTCGTAATAGTCCACAGCTTTCGAGTCGATGAGACATTCGATTGTCTCCCACTGCGAGATGCAGCCGATCTCATATTCAGGATGCTTCTTGTCGAGAATAGAGAACATCGTCGGCATGATGCCATGCTCGTTGACAACTCTTGATTCAAGTTCAGGAGTCTTGGAACCCCATGTGGTGTAGCCGTGGAGTTCGGTGCCGACACCCATGAACATTGCAGCCCAGTTGACAGCGGATGAACTAGGAAGAACGCTGCGCTTCTTGAAGGTGTAGCTTCCGTTGTCCATGAGGGACTTGATGTTAGGGAGCTGCTCGACCTTGAAGTCGGCTGAAGACATTCCGTCAAGACCTAGGAGGATCACATGCTTTGCCTTCGGTTTGCTCTTCTTTCCTGCAGCGTCAGCGTTTCCGCAGACGGCGATGCACATGGCGATTGCAGCGACATGCATCAATGTTCTGATTGCTTTCATATTGGTTTTGAGTTTTAGAGTTCGTTCAATTTAAAAGGGTGACCCTTAAGTCCGTCCGGACTTTCAGAGTCACCCTCCTGTGCTTTGAAATGTCCGGAGACTAGAGCTTCGGACCGGCCTTTACAAGAGCCTTGCCGGCCTTGTTGCCTTCGTACTTCTTGAAGTTCTTGATGAAGCGGCCAGCGAGATCGACTGCCTTCTTCTCCCACTCGGCTGCGTCAGCGTAAGTGTCGCGAGGGTCGAGGATGTTGGTGTCAACACCTTCGAGGACTGTAGGAACGCTGAAGTCGAAGTAAGGAATCTGCTTGGTAGGAGCCTTGTCGATCGAGCCGTTGAGGATGGCGTCGATGATGCCGCGGGTGTCACGGATGGAGATACGCTTTCCTGTACCGTTCCAGCCTGTGTTGACGAGGTAAGCCTTCGCACCGCTCTTCTTCATCTTCTTGACGAGTTCCTCAGCGTACTTTGTAGGGTGAAGCTCGAGGAATGCCTGGCCGAAGCAAGCTGAGAAGGTAGGGGTAGGCTCGGTGATTCCGCGCTCGGTACCTGCAAGCTTGGCGGTGAAGCCTGAGAGGAAGTAGTACTTTGTCTGCTCAGGGGTGAGGATTGAAACTGGAGGAAGGACTCCGAAAGCGTCAGCTGAAAGGAAGATGACCTGCTTTGCTGCAGGGCCTTCTGAATATGGGCGGACGATCTTGTTGATGTGGTAGATAGGGTAGGAGACGCGGGTGTTCTCGGTGACGCTCTTGTCGTTGAAATCGATGACACCGTCCTTGTCAACTGTGACGTTCTCGAGGAGGGCGTCGCGGCGGATAGCGTTGTAGATGTCCGGCTCGGACTCCTTGTCGAGCTTGATGACCTTTGCATAGCAGCCGCCTTCGAGGTTGAAGACACCGTGGTTGTCCCAGCCGTGCTCGTCGTCACCGATGA
>JAKSJH010000183.1 GCA_024398315.1 Bacteroidales bacterium | reverse complement strand
AACGATGTGGAGATAGCTTACAACCAGATCTTCAATGTGGTTGAGGAAAGCGACGACCAGGGCGGCCTCGACTGCTATTTCAACTACTCCTACAGGCGTATCGACCTGCACCACAACCACTGGCGCGACATCCGCGGAGGAATGTTCGCCGGGGCGGCGGCCATCCGTTTCGATGACATAGTCTCAGGCCATTCCGTTAGGAACAACGTGTTCGAGAGATGCGGGGACGGAGTCTTCGGAGGAGTCCAGATCAACGGCGGCAAGGACATATTCATTGAAGAGAACGTGTTCTACGACTGTCCGTGGGCGGTTTCAGGCAACGAGTGGTCGCTAGACCTCTGGCATGCGAAGTACGCCATGCAGGAATCCAGCATGACTGATGTGGAGGCGGACTCCGAAATCTATCTGTCGCACTATCCTGAACTGAGGCAGCCGAATGATTCCAACCTCGGGGTCAATTTCGTCCGCCGCAATCTCGTGGTCGGCGCGAAGACCATGTACAACGGCCTGAGCAAATGTGTGGACGAAGGCAACGTCCTTGTCGAAGGACTGCCTCATCCTCTGTCATATTATCTATCCCCGGACCTCCTGTCCGGTTACGGAATACCCCCTTTGGACCTTTCTGAAATGGGCCCGAGGCTTCAAAACTATAAATGAATATGGGAATGAATATCAAGCAGGGCTGCAGGTATTCCGTGCTGGTCCCTACCAGCATGGGGCTCCGTGTCACTCCGGAGAGTGGCCAGCCGGTCCAGTGCAGCGATGTGCTGCATCTTTACGCCACAAGTGCGGAAACCAACGTGGCGAGCATACCGTCATATCTGGGAATGCCCGTGAAGGTGCTCACCGCCTTCGTCAAGGACAGTCCTTTCGCATCTTTCATCAAGTCCAACCTCCGCTCACGGGGAATGGATTTCGAAGGCCCGGAAGTCGAACAGGGTGGTCCTTGGGGCTACAGGCACCAGATCAATGTCGCTGACAGCGGCTACGGATCAAGGGGCCCGAGGGTGTGGAACGACAGGGCCGGGGAGGTCGGAAGGACGCTGGACGCAAAGGACTTCGACCTCGAAAGGATATTCGGAGAAGAAGGCGTGCAGTTTGTCCATCTGAGCGGTCTGATCGCCGCCCTGAGTCCGGAGACCGGCCGCTTCTGTCTCGAAGTCGTGCGTGCTGCGAAGAAATACGGCAGCCTCGTCAGTTTCGACCTCAATTACCGGGCATCCTTCTGGAAGGACCGCGAGGACGAACTCAGGAGCATATTCAAGGAAATCTGCTCCCTGGCCGATGTCCTTGTCGGCAACGAGGAGGATTTCCAGCTCTGTCTCGGCCTTGAGGGACCTGAAGCCGGAGGAAGGGACCTGTCCGCGAAGATCGAAGGTTTCAAGGAAATGATAATGAAGGTACGCGCGCAGTATCCGTGCGTGAGTGTCTTCGCCACGACCCTGCGTCAGGTCATCGACACCAATTCGCACAAATGGGGTGCGGTGATGCTGGCCGATGACGAATGGCAGGTCGTCGAACCTCGTGACATCCATGTCCTGGACAGGATCGGTGGAGGCGACGGTTTCGTCGGAGGACTTCTTTACGGAATCCTCAAGGGTTGGGAACCTGAGAGATGGATCCAGTTCGGCTGGGCTTCCGGAGCCCTTGCTACCACCTTCCTGACCGACTATGCCCAGCCGGCCGATGAAGAGCAGGTCTGGAGCATCTGGAACGGCAATGCTAGAGTAAAGAGATAGAACAATGCTTTATTATTCAAGAGGTTCTGAGACCGACTGCATTTCCCGGGAAGAAGTGCGCGAGGCCCTTGCGGATGTGTTCGGCAGGCTCGGCGCCAGGAAAAGAGTCCTTGCCATCCCGCCGGATTTCACCAGGCTGAACTCCTACGCCGGTCCCATCGTGGAGATGGTTTATGACTACTATGGCGAGGCGCTCACGGACGTGATGCCCGCTCTCGGGACCCACACTCCGATGACCGGGGAGCAGATAGCCGCGATGTTCGGCCATGTGCCTGCCGGCCTGTTCCGTGTCCACGACTGGCGCAACGATGTGGTCACTGTAGGAGAGGTTCCTGCCGGCTATCTGCAGGAAGTGTCGGAAGGCAGGATTTCCGCACCATGGCCGGCACAGGTCAACAAACTGCTTCTCGACCCGTCCTTCGACCTCATCCTGTCGGTCGGACAGGTCGTCCCTCATGAGGTGATAGGGATGGCGAACTACACCAAGAACATATTCGTAGGAGTCGGGGGCAGCGCAGGCATCAACATGAGCCACTACCTCGGTGCCGTCTATGGCATGGAAAGGATAATGGGCCGCGCCAGGACTCCTGTCCGCAATGTCCTTGAATATGCCAGGGAGCATTTCATCAAGGACCTCCCGATAGTGTACGTCCAGACGGTTCTGGCGAAGAACCGTGACAATGGGCGGATGGAGCTCAAGGGTCTGTTCATAGGAGACGATTTCGAGTGTTTCCAGAAGGCTGCCGACCTTTCGCTGAGGACCAATTTCATCATGGTCGAAAAACCGATAAGGAAGTGCCTTGTCTGGCTGGATCCGGCGGAATTCAAGAGCACCTGGCTCGGCAACAAGGCCGTCTACCGCACCAGAATGGCTCTGGCCGACGGTGCTGAACTGATAATCCTTGCCCCGGCTCTGAAGGAGTTCGGAGAGGACAGGACAATTGATTCCCTGATCCGGAACTATGGCTACAAGGGGACTCCGGCCACCTTGGCCGCCACAGAAGCCAACTCGGACCCCCAGGAGAATCTGGGCGCTTCAGCCCATCTCATCCACGGTTCCTCGGAGGGTCGTTTCAGCATAACCTACTGCCCCGGTCCGGATATGACCAGGGAGGAGATTGAAGGTGTCGGATTCGGTTACGCTCCTCTTGAGGAGGTGATGCAGAAGTACGATGTGAAGTCCCTGAAGGACGGTTGGAATATGGTGGACGGCGAAGAAATCTACTTCATCTCCAACCCCGCCCTCGGTCTCTGGGCCCACCCCGACCGCTTCAAGGACTGACCTCTTTCGTCATTGCGGGTCCGACCCGCAATCCCTGGTCCGGGCGGACTAGAACTGGAAATAGGATCTGGCGTTGTTGCAGCAGATGTCCTTCACCATCTTGTGGATGAAAGGCATCTCCTCCACCGGCAGTTTGCCGTCGGCGAGATCCCGGCCTATGACGTCACAGAGGATGCGGCGGAAATATTCATGGCGGGGATAGCTGATGAAGCTTCTGGAATCGGTCAGCATGCCCACGAAGCGGCTCAGAAGCCCCAGCGAACTGAGGGCGTTCAGCTGCTTCCGCATTCCGTCCTCCTGGTCGAGGAACCACCAGGCGGCACCGAGCTGCATCTTGCCAGGGCAGGTCCCGTCGTTGAAGGTGTAGGCCATTGTGGCCAGCACCTCGTTGTCCTTCGGGTTCAGACCGTAGAGGATCGTTTTCGCAAGTCTGTCTTCCAGCGCCAGCCTGCTGAAGAACCGGTGCCCGGCCTCGGCGCACTGAGTGTCAAGGATGGCGTCGTAACCCGAATCCGGTCCCAGGAGCCTGAACATCTTCTCGTTGTTGTTCCTTATCACTCCGATGTGGTACTGCTGCGTCCATCCGCTCTCAGCGTCCATCCTGGCAGTCTCGTACAGGATGGCACTCTTGAACTTGCCGGTCTCCTCCGGAGAAGGGACCGCCCCTTCGAGAACTTTCCTGAATATGCCGTCAATCTCTCTGTCTGAATATTCATCGGCATAGAAGGTGTCCATTCCGTGGTCGGAGAGCCGGCAGCCCATCGCCTCGAAGAAAGCGTGCCTTCTGCGAAGGGCGTCCATGAGGTCAGCAAAGGACCTTATCTCCATCCCGGCGGCATCCGAAAGCCTCTCGATGTAAGCCCTGTACGAAGCAGGATCTTCGATGGCCATCACCTTGTCCGGCCTGAATGCAGGCAGCACCTTGACCCCGAACGGGTGCACGGCGATCTGCTTGTGCCACCTCAGGTCGTCGGCAGGGTCGTCGGTCGTGCAGACCGTCTCGACGCCGAATTTCCGGATGAGTGCCTGACCCCTGAAATCGTCGGAAGCCAGCTTCTCGTTGCATTCTTCGAATATCTCCCTTGCCGTCTGCGGATTCAGGACCTTGTCGATTCCGAAGACCCTCTTCAGCTCCAGATGGGTCCAGTGGTAGAGCGGGTTCCTGAGAGCATGCTGGACGGTGTCCGCCCACTTCTCGAATTTCTCCCACGGAGACCGGTCTCCGGTGATGTATTCCTCCGGGACACCGTTCCCGCGCATCGCCCTCCACTTGTAGTGGTCAC
Organism: Bacteroidales bacterium; assembly: GCA_024398315.1. Classification (GTDB taxonomy): domain Bacteria; phylum Bacteroidota; class Bacteroidia; order Bacteroidales; family UBA932; genus Cryptobacteroides. The sequence continues at coordinate 396 of JAKSJH010000183.1, read as the reverse complement.
CGCTGCGCCCGTCGACCAGCCAGAGCTGCACGATGTCGCGGAACCGGATGTTTTCGGCGATCTGCTGTGGAACCAGATGACAGTGGTAGTCGATGATCGGCATCGACTCTGCGCTTTCGTGGTACAGTTCCTTGGCGAAACTGGTGGAAAGCATGAAATCCTCGCTGATGAATCCCATGGTGCAGTTCGTTTGAGATGTTGTGTCAGACTCCTCCGAAAGCGCTGTAGCCTCCGTCCACAGGGATTACGATTCCCGTGACGAACGAGGATATGTCGCTCAGAAGGTAGAGCATCGTCCCCACGAGGTCTTCCGGCTCTCCGAACTTGTGGGTCGGCGTGTTGGCGATGATCTTCTTCCCCCTTGGCTTCAGTCCGCCGGTCTGCTCGTCCGTGAGC
>JAKSJH010000182.1 GCA_024398315.1 Bacteroidales bacterium | reverse complement strand
TTGAGAAATTCAAGGCTGGCGGTGGATTTCATCTCCGAAGAGATCACACTGAGAAGATAATCCTCGACACCTATGACATTCACAGCAGTGAGTCTGTCACCGTCGACGATGATCTTCAGTGTCCCGGCGAACTTCTGGGTGACTTTGCGTTCCCAGTGGAAGTTCACGCCGATGCCAACATCGTGAAGGATGAACGAAGGCTCTGAAAACAGGCCTTCACTGCTGCCTGGGGTGAAAGTCAGTTCATCGTGAAGGGCACCCTCGAATTCGATGCGGCCATCGCGGAATACCGCCTTGCGGACTCCCCTGCTGTCAGACAGAATCTCGAAGACGATCTCTCTGGCGGTAAGGATGCCTACATTCAGATAAGGCTGTGTGCGGTTTGTCGTGTTACTGTCCTGCATCAGAATCAAAGCAAAGCTGTAAGAGAAGTCCTGATGTCGTTGAACTCTTTTTCGAAATTCGGGGTGAGCACATTCTTTCCGGATTTTGCGTCAATCTCATCAAAAGACCAGTATCGTCCCTCCGTCACTTCTTCGTTGGATGGGTCCAGGGCGAAATTGCCGATGGCGACATAGACATTCACCAGTTCCTTCTCTCTCCTGGACTCCCAGATATATGATTTCAGGAGCACCGGGTTGAAATCGACGAATCCCAGTTCCTCACCTGCCTCCCTATGGAGAGCGGCATCAAAGGACTCACCGTAGTCGACGTGTCCTCCTACGGCAGTGTCCCACTTCCCGGGAAGAAGAGCCTTCTTCATGGAACGCTTCTGAAGGAAAATCTCCCCCTTTCTGTTTAGGATATGCAGGTGTATCACCGGATGAAGCAGCTTCGAGCCGCCATGGACATATTTTCTTGCAGCCTGTCCTATGACCTGACCGCTTTCATCGACTACAGGCACCATCTCAGCCCCGGCCTCAGGCATCACTCCGGGAGTGTCCGAGGTCGGAAGAGGAAGGACCGGTGCCGGGGAAACAGGATATACGAGTTCGAACATCGTCAGAATCAGTTTTTACTTTTCTCCTCGAGGACTCTCATCCAGTAGCCTCCGATGACGCTGCGCGCCTTCATTCCGATCCACTTTCCGGTGTTGGTGTCGTGGAGGTCTCCGATAGGGACTCTGTCAGGAGACTCGTTGACATAGCGGTAGATCGGGAGCATGAGGCTGCGGAAAGTCTCCTGGTCAGGTCCGAGGGCGGCTGTCCACATCACCCAGTCGCTCTTGGTGAAAGTGGCGCGGCTGTCGAGCGGAACTCCGTAGGTGTTCTGAATCTTCTGATAATAGGCAAGTTCAGTCTCATAGACCTTGTCGGAGAAGAGACCGAGTCCCCATATCTTGTCCCAGATTATGTTGTATTTCTGGCTCCATGAGCCTTCATTGTCGAACGTGAGACGGTAGTGGTCGCCGTCAAAGGCATCCACCTCCCATTTTGCAGCCATTTCCCGAGCCTTTGTCAGATATTGTTCGCTTGTCTCCTCGTCATCCATCATGTGAGCCATGATGCCGTAGCCGGCGATTCCGAGAATGGCCTTGATGGAAAGGTTGCAGTTGTGGGCGAGATGTCCTGCGAAATCATCGGTGCAGAGCTGGTCGGCAGGATCCATGCCGTTCTCCAGCAGATAGCCGGCCCAGGTGGTGAAGATGTCCCAGTACTTATCGGCGAATGATGTGTCTTCCATGCGGCGGGTGATCTCCGTTGCGAGGATGAGCATGTTGCCGGCCTCCTCAACAGGCATGTCGGTCCAATAGACCTGGCCGTTGGCCTTGGGATAGAAGCCGAGATCATGGGCCGAGAACGGCTTGGTCCAGCGGCGTGTCCTTGAATATTCAAGTATGCTGGTCATCATGGCCTGCTCCAGTTCCGGGTTGTAGGACAGGAAGAGAGGACAGGATGGATAGGTCAGGTCGACAGTGTTGACACAGCCGTTGGAGTTGTTCTCCTTGGAGAAGAACAGCAGGTTGCCGTCCTTGTCCTTGAAAAGCTTGTGCGCGGCGATGACGTGGCGGTAGGCACCGGAGAGGAGGTCGGCATATTCCCTGCCTCCTGCGTCGAAAGCATCGTCGTAGATGGTCCTGTCCAGGTCGCGGCAGCGGCGCATGATGACGTCGTAGCGGCCTTCGAGTTCATCGAACTTGCTGAATATGTCGACACTGCCGTCGTGTGCCCAGTAGGCCTTGTACTGACGGTGCATGTATTCAATGTCCTCCTCCTCGTCGTAGCCGATCATCACGAAGCTTGAAGAACTGACCACGGAGCCGAAATCGTGGACATGGGCCAGTTCCGGCTGCTCGGCCGCATTGCGGCATTCGATGGACTCAGGGCAGTCAGGCAGTTTTCCGGTTGCGATGAACCTGTCCTGAAGCTCGCTGTAAGGTCCCATCGAGAGTTCTCCGTTCGCTCCGGAGAGGTAGAGGTAGCCCCAGTCAATGCAGATTCCGTCGCCTGACTTGGCAAGTACAGGCTGCTCGATCGTGCCGGTGCGGACGAAACGCTTTCCGTTCCTTTCTACATATTCAGACATGGTCGGCTGGTCGGCCCAGTTGACGGCGAGAATGCTGCTGGCTCCGAGATAGACCTGAACGTCATGAGGTTCTCCGTCAGTGGAGCGCACCTGGTAGGAGATGTAGTTGACCGGGGCGCTGAGGAGGTCGTAGTCGTCGATGAGCATCGGTGCGGTGAAGACGACGTCAAGTTCCATCGGTCCGCAGGCGAAGGTGGCGTAGGTGCTGGTGGCCATCACGTCAAGACTCTTCTGCTCGGCGACCATCACAGGAGACTTGTCCGGGCTCTCGTCGCAGTAGAGGCCGAAATCGGCATAGGAACCTCCTACAGTGTTGTGGCAGTGGGCGGAAATCAGGTTTTCGCCCGGATGGAGAAGTGCTTTCGTCTCTTCCACAAGCATCAGGACCTGGTCGTCAAGCCAGGTGTTGCCTGTGTTGATCACCTCGGTGCCGTTGATGTAGAGTTCGAAGACATCATCATGGGAGTAGATGATGGCAAGATCTTTTGCAAGCTGTTCATCCGTCACTTCGACGGTACGACGGATGTAGAGGTCCTGGTTGTCCCCTCCCCATCTTGTGTTTATCGAGTTGCCGGTGCTTCCCCAGGCTGCCGTCTGAACTGTCCAGGTTTGATCATTGAAGTCCGGGCTTGTCCATTTGAGGTCCTTCTGAGGGGTGTTCGTGACAGGGGCCTTCCAACGGGAAAGGTTCGCCATAGGGGCGATAGGGACGAACTGGTGGTCAAATTCGTCACCGAGGAAACGATAAGTCTGGCCATCGACTCTCACAAAGCCTACGATCGGTTTCTTCGAATCGGTCCAGTGGCAGGTCGGTCCGTCCGTCAGCCTGTCGTACGGCGACCAGAAGGAGATGTAGGGGTCGGACACGAAGACGGGAACCGACGGAAGCCGGACCTCTGTCTCTGAATATGGCTCGAAATAGGTTTCTCTGTCCTTGACAGACATGCATCCCCCGAAAAAAGAAACGGCGAGGATGGCCATGAGGAGGAACGCTCCTCTGTTCGTTGTCGGTTTCATTATGATGGATCTGTTGATTGCTGCGGTATGGTTTCAGGTGCGGCTGGTGCCGAAGGTGCGGCATGGATGACCTTCAAAGCTCTGCCGGACTGGTATTGTTCAATGATTGCAAGTTCTTCCGGCGAGTAAAGCAGGCGGTCGATGAAATCCGGAGCAGCCTTCGCAAGGATGATGAATATGCCGATGAACATGGCGGCAGCCCCGATCACGGAAGATGTCCAGATCAGAATCCGTTTCATCACACCGCCACTCCGGCCATCATCCTCATGCCGGACCTCCTCGTCATGCCGGACCTCCTCGTCATGCCGGACCTGATCAGGCATCCCAGGAGCCACAGCAGGCTCCGGCAGCGGCTCGGACAGTATCGATTCCAACCCGGCGATGGCCTCCGACACCTCCTCCGCCGTTTCCTCATGAGTCTTCAGCGAGACTGGAGCAAGCCCGAAACCATATTTGAATATGTCCAGATCCTCATCAGGGATGAAGAAGAACACATTCTCCTTGGTCGCCCTGAGACGGCCCAGGCCAGGAAGCACAACAGTCTTGTGTGCACAGAGATCCTTACTGATCCCGGAAAGGAAATCTTTTAGAATGCTCGAAGCGGACTTCAGGTCAGTGGAATTGGCGCGGGCATACATATTCACAAGCAAATCGTCACAGCCTTCCCTTTGTCTGAAAGCCAGTCTGCGATAAGGAGGATTGATCGTGAATCCTTTGTCGGAAAAAGACGATGGAACCATCTCAGAAACGAAGGTTCCCACCCCGGGAAGTGTAACTTCATCATTATCAAGAATCAAGTCCTTGACCATCTCAGAAAAAAGTCCGATGTCCATAAGAATTCGATTGTATGCTTTACAAAGATACACAAAAAAAGCACAAAAAAATTTGGAGAAACGTGATTTTGTTGTACCTTTGCAATCCCGAACGGAGACAACCTCTGTTAAGGACATGAAAATTCCTCAATAGCTCAGTTGGTTAGAGCACCTGACTGTTAATCAGGGGGTCGTAGGTTCAAGTCCTACTTGAGGAGCTCGATAAGCGGACGACATCAGGTCGCCCGCTTTTTTTTGTCTCTCCTGGCATTAGAAATTTTGCCCGTAACCTCAGAAAATCAGTGCAGGATAAGTGCGCCCTTGAGAAAGGAATATGCCCTGCAGTGCCG
>JAKSJH010000181.1 GCA_024398315.1 Bacteroidales bacterium | reverse complement strand
AAAAATTGACAGAGTCGGAAGAGGTCCTGGAGAGTATCTTCAGATTGATGATTTCGACATCCATGATGGAAAAGTTTATCTTTTAGCATGGGGCAAGGTACAGAGATGCAGTCTGTCGGGGGAGTATGAATCAACCGTTCTGTCAGATCGAGAGGCGACAATGATTCATATTACTGATGCCGGGCACATTATGCTGGTCGGTTCGGATTTGTCCGATGAATGCCTTGTCCATGAATACGATTTCGATGGCAATTTGATTCATGGCTATCTTGAAGTAGACAAAGCCTTTAAAGAAGTGCTTTTCCGAACAGATTCCGGCTGGGGGTTTTCCAAGTGTGATGGCAGATTGTACTTTTCAGTCCCGATGCTTGAAACCATCTACGAATTGAATGACGGCAAGGCAACACCGGTTTTCAATTTTCTAACTGAAAGGAGTCCTGCTAAATTCCTGGCTCAAGATGTTCCTGGTAATCCTGATGGGATGAATTATGATATGCGGCTGAACAAATTCTGGGGGAAACTTGATGATAATTATTGCTGTCCTTACAAGAAGATGGTATCGACAAGGTATTACACTTGCTATGGACGCAATAAGCACAGCCGCGTCGTCTTTCTGTATGACAGGCATAGCAAGACTGGCATTGGTGGGGAGAGCGTTGCGTCTTATTTGATGGATATGATGTTCTATGATTCAAGTTCTCAAATCTCTGATGATACTTTCGCCGTTGACATGAGCAACTTTACCGGTGACGAGTTGATAAGCATGCGAGCATTTGCAAAACTTCAGGGTGAACAAATTAACATTGATGTATTTAACCGTTTGTGTCAATTGGGAAAATCTGAAAATTCGAATCCTTGCCTTTTGATCTATACACTTAAATGATCTCATCATGAAGAATTGTTCTGTATCCTGTTACCTATCGATATTTCTGGCATGTGTTTCTCTTGCATTCTCCAGTTGTAACAGGCAATCTCCATCTGCCGGCTCATGCTCTTTTGACTTGAGCGATCTGTATCAATCTACACCATTGTTCTCCTATGTGACGGATTATGATGTGACTGTTCTGCAAATGCCGGGATCTGACTCTGTTTCAACAATCCGGAAGATTGTCGTCTGGGATGAAGACTATGTTGTACTTGAAAGAACAGGTCGCATCTTGAGGTTTGATTCAACAGGTATGCTGAAGTCATCGAAAACCGATATCTGTCCAGTCAGGGCTACGGATATGCTCGTGTCCGGTGGGTGCCTGTATGTTCTTGCTGACAAGGAAATAACTGCATACGATTGTTCTTGGACAAAGACTGAAAGCATAGAACTGGAGTATTCTTCAACTTCTTTCTATATTTCTGAAGGTGGACTTCTCGTTACGGCAGGTGCATCCTCATCGGATGGTATGGTAGTTCACACATACACTGACGGGAAACTGTTGAATTCTTCGCTTCATTTTTCTCCGAAGGAGATGATTGCAATGTCAATGAAAGAAGAGGGGTGGTCTGTCAGAGAAAGTGAAGGAAGGTTGTTGCTTTCTTTGCCGTTGTGTGAGACCATATATGAAATCTCAGATGGTAAAGCCGTTCCTTATTTCACTTTCAAGAGCGGAAAGAGTGCAAAGAGATACATAAAGAAAAATGCCACCAATGATCCTGAAGAGGCTCCTGGGTTCTGGAAAGGAATGGAGGAAAAGTATTTTGTCCCGGAAATGAAAGTGTCGTCCCCGAGTTTCCATTTTCTTGGGGGGTATTATGATCATAGAATGGTGACTTTGTTCTACGACAGAGCTACCCGATATGCCGCACCGTATACGACAAAAGCATCTTTCCTCGCTGTCAGCCTTTTCAGTGGAAGGTTCTGCCATCCTCAAACAGATGACACATTCATTGCCGATCTCAGTATGTATACAGGATGGACATTGGATGATCTGGTTAACGAGACTGTTTGGTTCAATAATGAATTCGAAATCATATTGGTCAAAACCATACTTTCAAAACTTGGCTATTGCATAGAATCTCCTATTACTAAGGCCCTTGACTCATTCCCTGACATTCCCGAATCGGAGATTCTTGACAATGTCGTTCTGGTCAAATGCAAGGTCCGATGAGGCAGATGATCGTTCCTGTGCTTGTTTGTCTGCTGACGGCTGTTCAATAGACTCCTTGATTCAGAGCAATCTTTGAGAATAACAAGAACTTCCCTGCGCAAAAACCTGCAATAGATTGATCTTGAAGGAAAAAGCGAAACGAACCGACAAGCTCATCGGCTGGGCCTGCAACCTGATTCTTGTGGGATTCTTGCTGGTGTTGCTGGCCGTGCTCTGGCGGGTCTTTGTCGGGGACCGGTTCGTGATTCCGACCGAGTCGATGTCTCCGACGCTGGTGCCCGGGGACAGGATCTGGGCCAACAAGATGCTCTACGGGGCCAGAATCTACAAGGACTACGACTTCAAGGACGGGATGGAACTGAAGTCCTTCCGGGTCAAGGGGCTGAGGAAGATCCGCAGGAACGACGTGCTGGTGTTCAACTTCCCGGTCAACGGAGGCAGGATCGCATTCAAGATCAACTACGTCTACGCCAAGAGATGCATCGGCCTGCCCGGGGACAGCATCTGGGTGAGGGACGGCTTCTATCTCAACGACAGGGCGGAAGAGCCGCTGGGCGACCTGGAGCAGCAGGCCCTGCTCCGCTCCGTTCCGCTTGAAAGGATTGATGAATATGTCCGCAATGTCATGCAGCCTTGTGACAGCCCGTCCGAACCCTGGACGGTCAAGGACTTCGGTCCGTTCTATGTCCCGAAGAAAGGGGACACGCTCAGGATAGACGACTCCAACAGGATTCTCTACGGGGCCCTTGTGGACTACGAGGGCGGATCGCATGAGGATTCTGTCCATGTCTTCACCCACGACTACTATTTCATGGCCGGCGACAATGTCCTCGACTCCCAGGACTCCCGCTACTGGGGTCTTCTGCCCGACGACTACATTGTCGGAATCGCCAGGTACATCCTCTTCAACCGTGACCCGGTGACCGGCAGACGCTCATTTGAAAGAAGTGGAAGGATTGACAAAAAACGATAGGAGCGGACTCGTTCTGCTTGCTCTCATCCTGATTCTCGTCGGGATGCTCTACATTCCTGCCCTTGTGGCTGGCGACGCAGTCTCTTCCGCCCAGGTCCGTGCCCTTCCACCCTATAGCTTCGCCTTCTTTTCCGTCCTCATGGCTGGCGCCTTTGCACCCCGTACGACGGAGAGGCTGCTGATTGTCGGAATATTCATTCTCTGCATCTATGAATCCGTCGTCGGTCTGTCCCAGGTCTTCAGCCTGGCCAGTTCGAACCATCCGCTGTTCAGCATGACAGGGACCCTTGCCAATCCCGGCCCTTACGGAGGACTTGTGGCGGTGGCGATGGCCGTTGCCGTCCCATGGTCTCTGCGGATTGTCAGGATGAAGGGCAGGCCTGATCTGAAGTCCGTTGGATTCTGGCTTTCAGCTCTGGCCGCCGCAGCAACCGCCCTGGGCTTCCTGGTCCTCCCGGCATCCATGAGCAGGGCGGCATGGATCGCACTGGTGGTCTCGGTGATGGTGTTCGGCTTCCTGGAACTGGACTGGGGAAAGAAAATCGCCGGACTGAACCGCTGGTGGCTTGTTGCGGGCGCCGTTCTGGCTGTGGCTGCTGTGGCCGGCCTTTTCGTCCTGAAACCGGATTCAGCACTTGGACGTCTGCACATCTGGCGGATCGACCTCCTGGCCATGCTAGACAGCCCTCTGACGGGCTCAGGAGTCGGCTACCGTACCTTCGCCTTCGGCCAGGCTCAGGCATCCTTCTATGCATCCGCAGCAAGGTCTCCGCTGACCGTTTCGCTGTCGAGCTGCACCGAGGAGTCGTTCAACGAGTTCCTGAGTCTGGGAGTCGTCGGAGGAATCCCGGCCCTTGCGCTTTCGCTCCTGATTTCCTTGTCTGCTGTCAGAATACTTGTCAGGAGACGTTCCCCTCTAGCCTACGGCCTGATCTGCTGGCTCGTTTTCTCCTGCTTCTCCTATCCTCTGTCAGTGCCGCACCTGGCGGTCCTTCTTTCTGTGTTCCTCTCCTCCGCCTGCGCCCCGGCTGTTGCAGGACGCCCTTTTGTCTCCCGGATTCCGCTCGCATCAGCGGCCCTCCTTCTTTCAGCCCTCTCTTTGATTCTCTGGGTCAGGTCGATTCCGGAAGTGAGCGGACGCAAAGAAGCGGAGAAGGAATACGAGTACTCCCGGATGTTCATGCAGGACGGCTCCTACGATGTGGCCGTCCGCTCCTTCAAGCCTCTGAAGGAAGCCCTTCCCGACAACTTCAGGTATCTCTACGACTATGGCTATTCTCTCCACCAGGAGGGACGCTACGATGAGAGTTCAGCCATACTGGCCCGAGGGGCGGCAATCTCCTGCGATCCGGTCTTCCACACCATCATGGGCAAGAACGCGGAGGCTCTGGGCGATTTCTCCCTTGCCGAGGAGGAATATTCACTGGCGATGAACATGGTCCCGTGCCGACTCTACCCCCGCTGCCTGCTGATGGAACTGAAAGTGAAACAGGGCGACTACCGGACGGCTTCTGAATATGCCGCTGAAGCCTTGTCTCTTCCTGTCAATCCCCGCCACCTGAGCATGCAGGACATCCACGCCCGCATACAGGCCTGTGCGGACACGTTGAAAATGAAAAATTTACCAATCGAGAATGCAACAGAACACTGATTTTAAGAGGTTGGTGCTGCCTGTGGTGAT
>JAKSJH010000180.1 GCA_024398315.1 Bacteroidales bacterium | reverse complement strand
GCGGATGAGGAGTATGCCGGATATCGTCCGGTGTCGAAGGCGTGCAAATATGTGGACCACCTTCGTCGGGTCTGTAATATAAAGAGTTGGCCCTTAGTGTATTACAAATAGAGTATGCGGAAGGTGTGCCACAAATATGCACACCTTCCGCAGTGTCGTATGTCAGATTCACTGGACACACAGTGTCTGCCGGGGCCCCGGATTACCTTCACGAATATATTGTATGGATGAACGTAGAAACGTTTTAGCGTTCATTTCTGGCATTACCAGAGGACTTCGATGAACGTTTTTGACAAATATGTTCACCGAAAGCGTTAGACCATTCATGGCATTCATACGCGCATGGTCTTCGGGGACAAGCCCCTTACGGACCCATGCCACCCTCGGCATGTAAGAGGGGGGACCATGAGCGAAGCGAATGGTGGGGTCGAGCGTCAGCGAGACGGTCCGTAAGGGGCTTGTCCCCGGAGACCGATAAACACGCAGTGCGCACGGTCCGTAAGGGGCTTGTCCCCGAAGACCGATAAACACGCAGTGCGCACGGTCGGGGAGGGGCTTGTCCCCGGAGACCGCAAATACTGCGGTCCGGCAGGACGCCTGAACCGCAGTCAAGTATGAGATAAGAGGGGCCTCTAGCGGCCCTGCTTGCGCTCCTTGCTCTTGCGCATGAGCCTGCGGACACGCTGAGGCTCGTCGGTGGTGATGCAGTCGACCTTCTGCTTGATCATCAGTTCGATCTCCTCCTCGGAATTGCAGGTCCATGAATTGATGCTCATGCCGTTGTCCCTTGCCTGCTTGTACCAGGTAGGATTCTGGCCGAACACGCTGAAGTGGAAGTCAACGCCGTTGATGCCGGCTGCCTTGAGCTGGTCAGGAGAGATGTCGCTCCCAAGGTACTGGACAGTGAATCCCGGGCAGAGAAGAGTGAGCCTCTTGCAGATCTCGAATGAGAAGGAAATGAAGATCACCCTCTTCGGATCGAGAAGGTTGTGGCCCTTGAAGGCGTTGACGACGAGGTCGGTCATGTACATCTCATGCTCGAGTGTCTTCTGGTTCTTGAGCTCGCAGACGAGGACGCACTTGCTCTTCTCGCCCTGGGTGAGATATTCGTCAAGAGTAGGGATGGTCTCTCCGTTCTCGAGACGGGCCTTGCTGAAATCGGCCCAGTTGTGGTCCCAGATGCTGACACCGGCCACTGAAGGGTCGTGATGGACGATGAGCTTGAAATCCTTGGTCATCTGCACGTCGAATTCGCTTCCCCAGTAGCCGTTGTCCTGTGCGGCCTTGAGAGCTGCGACTGAGTTCCTTGCGTAACCGCCTTCCTCGCAGTCCCAGTTGCCTCTGTGGGCGGTGATGGCGATCTTCTGAGCGGATGCATAGCTTGCAGTCATGGCCATGACGGCGACGGCTGCGATGATGTTCTTGAACTTGATCATATCCGTAAAATGTTTTGGTATTCAGTGTCTGATTCTGCAAATATAATGATTGTTGCCGGATTCTTGCTATCTTTGCAGTGCGAATCCGCAGGCATCGTCCGCTGCTCCGGGTTCAAGTGTGCTTGGTACCACTCAAAAAACAAGAAGAATGTCAAAGAGATTCACTGTACTGACAGTCCTGTTCTGCGTCTGTCTCATCGCTTCGAACATATTCGAGACAAAGATTTTTCCGGCTGGTCCGCTGACCCTGACCGGCGGGTTCCTGATCTTCCCTGTTTCATACATCATAAATGACTGCCTGTCAGAGGTCTACGGCTACCGCAAGGCGAGATTCGCCATTGTTCTGGCCCTTGCCGTGAACCTGTTCTTCGTGGGCATGGCCCAGCTTGTCAGAATCCTGCCCGAGGTTGAATATTCACACATGCAGGACAGTCTTGACAATGTGTTCAAGGCCGACCTCAGGATAACTGTGGCCTCGATGCTGGCGTTCTTCGTCGGCTCTCTCCTCAATTCCAGAGTCCTGGTCGGGATGCGGGACAGGAGAAGTCGGGAAGAGAATGGCGGGGAGGTCGTGAAAGGTTTCGGAACCAGGGCTGTTGTCTCAAGCCTGGTGGGGGAGAGCGTGGACTCCCTGGTCTTCTTCCCGATTGCTTTCATGGGCGTGGGCCTGAGACACATGCTGACCCTGATGGTCACCCAGATCGCCCTCAAGACTCTTTATGAAATCCTCATCCTTCCTCTCACTTCGGCATTCGTCAGGCATCTTAAGGAAGTTGAGCCCCCGGAGGTTAGGTCTTTTCTGTGAAAATGCTTAAATTTGTAGGATAAACAATTGAAATAACGATAAAAACAATCATAACAATGGTAAAGGTCAATGTAGGAGGCTGCAGCTCCTTTGTAAAAGATGCAGATTACAAATCTTATGTGCAGAAAGCGTTCGACGCATTCGACGTGCTTGAAAGCGAGCAGGGCGCAGGAAACGATTTCCTCGGCTGGAAGACTCTTCCTGTCGACGTGACAGAAGAGATCATCTCCGGCTGCGAGGCAGTCCGTGATTCATGGAAGGCAAAGGGAGTCAACCTCGTCATCGTCATCGGAATCGGTGGATCCTATCTTGGCGCGAAGTGCGCCATCGAGGCTCTCAGCCACTCTTTCGTACGTCCTGCAGACCAGCCTCAGGTCGTGTTCGCAGGCAACAACCTTTCCGAAGAATATCTCGCTGAGCTCATGGATCTCGCCCAGACCAGCAATGTCGCTGTCATCGTGATCTCAAAGTCAGGCACCACCACAGAACCGGCGGTCGCCTTCCGTCTTTTCAAGGAGTATGTCGAGAAGACTTACGGCAAGGCCGAGGCCGCCGAGCGCATCGTGGCCATCACCGATGCGAAGAGGGGCGCTCTCAAGACCCTCGCCACCCAGGAAGGCTACAAGTCATTCATCGTTCCTGACAATGTCGGTGGAAGGTATTCAGTCCTCACCCCTGTCGGTCTTCTTCCTATCGCTGTCGCCGGCTTCGACATCCGTGCCATGCTCAAGGGTGCCGCCCAGGAGCGCGAGGCCCTTCTCGTGAAGTCCGAGGACAACGCCGCCATCCAGTACGCAGCGATGCGCAACCTCCTCCACATCGAGAGCGGAAAGTCAACCGAGATCCTCGTTACCTACAATCCTAAGCTCACCTTCCTCGCGGAGTGGTGGAAGCAGCTCTACGGAGAGTCCGAAGGCAAGGACCTCAAGGGAATATTCCCGGCATCGGTCACCAACACGGCCGACCTCCACTCCATGGGCCAGTTCATCCAGGAGGGAACCCGCATCATGTTCGAGACTGTCATCACTGTCGAAAAGAGCAACCGCTCTGTTGTCATCGGTTCTGACGAGCAGAACCTTGACCAGCTCAACTATCTTGCAGGAAAGCATGTGACCCACTGCAACGCCATGGCACAGCTTGGAACCAAGCTCGCCCACCTCGACGGTGGTGTCCCTCCGATGGAGGTCTGGATCGCGAACAGCACTGAGACCAATCTCGGAGCCATCTTCTACTTCTTCGAGTTCGCCTGCGGCGTAAGCGCCTACCTTCTCGGAGTCAATCCTTTCAACCAGCCTGGCGTGGAGGCCTACAAGAAGAACATGTTCGCCCTTCTTGAGAAGCCTGGTTTCGAAGAGCAGACCAAGGCCATCAAGGCAAGGATCCAGTAATGTCCTGTCAGATGGAGTGCGTTCAAAAATTCAGAGACACCTACAGGCGCGAACCTGAAGGTGTCTCTTTCTGTCCTTACAGAGTCTGTCCTATCGGCGCCCATTCAGACCACCAGCTCGGCAAGATCACCGGCCTGGCCATCGACAAGGGCATCAACATCGCATATTCCCCTAAGCAGAACGGAGTCGTGGAACTTTCCTCCCTCCAGTTCGGCAAGCGGGCCCAGTGGCATGTCAGGGCCGTTCCTGAGAAGAAGCAGGACGACTGGGCCGACTACCTCCGCGGGGCTACTTACGAGCTTGGACTCAAGCATCCTCTCAACATCGGTCTGAGCGGTGTGATCGAGGGGTCCCTTCCTATCGGAGGCCTCTCATCTTCAGCCGCCGTCATCATCTCCTTCCTCAAGGCTCTCTGCGCGGTCAACAGAATCACACTCACCGACATCGAGACAGTGGAGATCGCCAAGGCCGCCGAGAACAACTACGTGGGGGTCTCCTGCGGCAAGCTGGACCAGAGCTGCGAGGTGCTTTCGAAGAAGGACCACCTCCTCTATCTAGACACCAGGGACGACTCCTATGAGCTCATCCCTACGCCGCAGAACTGCAAGCCTTACGAGATCGCCATATTCTTCAGCGGAATCGAAAGGACTCTTGCAGGAAGCAAGTTCAACATGAGGGTGGACGAGTGCCGCAGCGCCGCCTATGCCCTCCTGGCATATTCGGGAGCCGAATATGGCAAGTTCCCGGAGGCCAACCTCAGAGACGTGCCGGTCGAGGTCTACCACCGTTTCAAGGACCGTCTTCCGGAGCAGTGGCGTCTGAGAGCGGAGCACTGGTTCACTGAATATGACCGTGTCCAGCGTGGCGCTCAGGCCTGGAGGGAAGGCGACATCGAGGAATATGGCCGTCTGAGTTTCGAGAGCGGCCACTCTTCCATCGTCAACTGGGAGACCGGCTCTCCTGAGCTCAAGAAGATCTACGAGATAATGACACACACGGAAGGCATCTACGGAGGCCGTTTCAGCGGCGCAGGATTCAAGGGCTGCTGCATGGCGCTGATCGATCCTTCTTTCAAGGACAGCATCCTGGAGAAAGTGGAGAAGGAGTATCTTGCCGAGTTCCCGCTCCT
>JAKSJH010000018.1 GCA_024398315.1 Bacteroidales bacterium | reverse complement strand
GCAACAACTCAGGATGGAAGCAAGCAAGCGACCTGTTCTGTCACCGTTACAGGAAAAGTCACGGGAGTATCGCTCAATAAGACCTCACTTACATTGACTCAAGGATCTTCAGAGACGTTGGCAGTCACTGTCACCCCTAATGATGCCGTGAACAAAGCAGTAACTTGGTCTTCCAGTAATACGAATGTTGTTACTGTAACCAGCAGTGGTACTGTAAAGGGCATTTCTCCAGGCTCGGCCACTATTACTGTCACAACTCAGGATGGAGGTTACAAGGCGACATGCAGCGTAACGGTCAAAAGCAATATAGTATCTGTAACCGGTATCTCATTGAACAAAACAAGCATATCGTTATATGAGGGTTCGTCAGAAACCTTGGTTGCAACAGTTACTCCTTCCAACGCCACAAACAAAGCTGTGACTTGGTCTTCCAGCAATACGTCAGTGGCAACAGTGACATCTTCCGGTGTCGTGACAGCAAAGGCTGCGGGTTCAACTACAATCACCGTCACGACTAGTGATGGAGGTAAAACGGCGACCTGTACTGTTACTGTCAAGGCGCAGATAATCTCCGTTACCGGAGTCAGTCTTGACAAGACCTCCCTCAGTATGACGGCAGGTGATACGCAGACGCTCACCGCTACAATCACCCCTTCCAACGCAACGAACAAGACCGTGACCTGGTCGTCCAGCAATACCTCAGTGGCGACCGTGTCCTCTTCCGGTGTCGTGACTACAAAGGCTGCGGGTTCAACGACAATCACCGTCACGACGAGTGATGGAGGCAAAAAGGCGACCTGTACTGTGACTGTCAAAGCACAGACAATCTCTGTAACCGGTGTCAGTCTGAACAAAACATCCCTAAGCATGATTGTAGGTGATACGCAGACACTCACCGCTACAATCACCCCTTTCAACGCAACGAACAAGACCGTGACCTGGTCGTCTAGCAATACCTCAGTGGCAACCGTGTCTTCTTCCGGTGTCGTGACCGCAAAGGCTGCGGGTTCAACGACAATCACCGTCACGACTCAGGATGAAAGCTATGTGGCAAACTGTTATGTCACAATAACAGAACCTTCATATATAATATTCGAAACAATATCTGGGGAGAATTCAGTTTCTTATACACTAGGACCCTATTATGAATATTCTTATGATGGTAGCAATTGGGATGTTTGGAAAGCAGGACATTATCTTCAATTTAGTAAATATCAGAAACTATTTGTTCGTGGAGATAATCCACATGGGATAAGTGGTGGGTTAGATAATGCTAGTCGTTTCTCATTTTCTAATTCATCGACTGTAAAGTGCTCAGGTAATATTATGAGCCTGCTTTCATATAAAGAACGTATTGATAGAGTTCCATCGTATTGTTTTAAGCAATTGTTTTATAACTGCACTCAGTTGGTCGATGCCCCTGATTTACCAGCTACAGTAGTTAAGGCATATGGCTATGAATATATGTTTTATGGGTGTTCTTCGTTAACATCTGCTCCTGATTTACCGGCAACTACTCTTGGCATCCATTGTTACGAGCATATGTTCTGTGGATGCTCATCATTGACATCTGCATCTACTTTACCCGCCAAAACACTTGTGGATTATTGTTACTGGGGTATGTTTATGAATTGTACATCTCTTGTTACAGCTCCTGTTTTATCAGCCCAAACACTTGCTGAAGGATGTTGTCAAGATATGTTTTATGGATGTACATCACTCATCTCTGCTCCTGCCCTTCCTGCAACAGATCTGGCAAGATCATGCTATCATTCTATGTTTTTCGGATGCACGTCATTAGTGAATGCGCCACAATTACCTGCAACAGAACTCGCCCCTTCTTGTTATTTAGGAATGTTTGAAGATTGCTTTTCTCTTTATTCAGCACCGCATTTGCCGGCAATATCGCTATCTTCAGAATGCTACCTCTCCATGTTTTCGGGATGCACCTCATTGCAAAGTGCCCCAGTGTTACCAGCAATTATATTACCAACTAAATGTTATTTTGGAATGTTTCGTGACTGCACTCAATTATCATTCGTAAAAGCCTTATTTACATCTATTGGATCTGATTCCATATCCTTTTGGCTCACAAATGTTAATTCAACAGGAACATTCGTGAAAAACACAAATGCAGGATGGTCAGATTATGGGAGAATCCCTACTGGATGGATTGTAGAATATGCTGATAATTAACATTGTAAATAATATTATTGAAATTATTGATAGAAACCACCCTGGTCAAAACTATAAAGAAGTAAAAGGACGGAAAAACAAACACACTCATACAATGAAAAAGATCATTTCAATCATCATGGTTGCCCTTATGACCTGCACACTGGCAACCGCGCAGAACACCAAGGAGACAATCAAGGAACGCAAGCAGATTGCCAAGCTTGCACAGAGCGAACTGAACAAGAAGGTCTCCAAGACCGCACGCAATGAAGCCAAAGCACTGAAAAAGGAAGGCTGGATTGTGGCACCTGGTCAGCTTCCGCTTGAAAGGCAGCTTGACAAGGCTTACAGCATGTACTACGAGTACGAAGAAGCAGGCCTTCCAAAATACATCATCGGAGAGGCCATTTCAATCGGCAAGACCTATGATGCCGCAAAGATGCAGGCATTGACTCTGGCCAAGGAGAATCTCGCCGGAATGATTCAGACCGAGGTGACAGCACTTGTGGAGAGCACTGTTGCTAACGAGCAGTTGTCCCAGGAGGAAGCGGAATCCATCGTTCGCTCTGTCCAAGCCAGCGAGAACTTGATAGTGCAGCGCCTCGGAAGAGTTTTCCCTGTGATGGAATGCTACCGCACACTCGCCAACAAGACCGTTCAGGTTAATGTAAGAATCGCCTATAACTCGAAGATGGCTCTGGATTCTGCAAAGAACATTGTCAAGGAAGAACTTGAAGAGCAGGGTATGAAGCTCCATGACGAACTTGACCAGCTGTGGGAGCATATCGGTGAATGATAATGCGTAAATTACTGATTGCTTGCATATTGTTGTTGATTCCCATGATGTTGCCAGCCCAGAAAGTGCTGACAACATCAGGGAAATACACTTACTACGCTCCATCCAACATCACTCTGGAAAAGGCAAAGGCCATAGCTCTCCAGAGACTGAAGACACAGCTCATCGCTGATAGTTTCGGAACCACGGTCTCTGTCACCAATTCCAGTGCAATCAGCAACATAAACGGCGACTCCAAAATCACTCTTCTCTCGATTGGTGAATCCGAGGTCAAGGGAGAATGGCTTGAGACAATAGGAGAGCCGAAGTGGGGCATTGAGTACAAGGACGACATGCAGGTTGTCACCGTCAGCGTTAGAGGAAGGATCAGGGAGATTGTCTCTTCAGCGGTTGCCTTTGAATCGAGGATTCTTCGCAACGGTACCGAGGACAAGTTCGAGTCTGACACTTTCAAGGACAATGATGAATTCTACATCACTTTCCAAAGTCCTGTTGACGGCTTTGTGGCAATCTATCTTTATGACATGGACGGAGTATACCGTCTGCTCCCAACCAAGAACCAGAAGGATGGCAGCCAGGTTGTGGAATCAGGTGAGAAGTACATATTCTTTGAAAAGAAGATCTACCAGCAGACTGCATCAGACGGCAGGATAATAGAATCTGTCAGAAGTGAATATGTGCTGACTTGCGACGATGAGGCAGAATTGAACAGAATCTACGTGGTGTTCTCTCCGAACCGTTTCTCCCATCCTGTAGATGATCTTATGGGCGGTAGTGATGTGCCTGCGAACCTAAGTTTCGACGACTTCCAGAGATGGCTGTCAAGATGCCGCAGGCAGGATAAGGACATGGTACTGAAGACCACAGACATAAGCATTTCAAAATGAAGAAACTGATTTTTGTGTCAGCAGCGGTTATTCTCTGCTCGCTCAATACTTTCGCCCAAGATGACTTCAGGAAGGCTTTCGATGAGTTCACGGAGAAAGCTCGAAGTGAGTATTCCAGCTTCAGGGAGGAAAGCAATCGCAATTTCATTGAATTCCTGAAGGCTGCCTGGGAGGAGTACAAAGCTGAACCTGCGATTCCTGTTCCTGACGAAGAAGAGATTCCACCAGTGATTTACGAGGAGAAAAGGGAGACTCTTGATGACAATCCTCTACCAGTGATCGACGTCACGCCCAGTCCGGAAATCGAACCTCAACCGACTCCGGTCGAGCCGATAGAGGAAAGCCCTGTCTTTTCATTCTTCGAGTTCGAATATTTCGGAACCCCTTTGAAAGTCAGAATCGGAGACGGTACCGAAGTGAGGCTCAAATCCGTCTCTGGAGAAGATCTGGCTGCGGCCTGGGAAGGCATGCTGACTCCGGCGAATGATAACCTTCTTTACGATTGTCTAGCCATCAGAGATGAATACAAACTTTGTGACTGGGCCTATCTGCTGATGCTCCTGGAATTGTCAGGGGAGTTGCAGGATAGTGATAATGAGGCGGTTCTGATGGCTGCCTATCTGTACAGCCAATCAGGCTACATGATGAGACTCGCTGCCGCCGGGGATGAATTGCACATGCTTTTCGCATCTGATTACAAGATCTTCGGAGTTCCTTATTACAAGATAGATGACACCAATTTCTATCCTCTTAAAGAAATATCACCAGAACTGCAGGTTGCGGACTATTCTTTTCCGAATGAAAGGAAGTTGTCTTTCATGATGAAGGAAGAGCCTGCCTTCGCAATGAAGAGTGAGGCCTCAAGGAAATTCTCCACGGAGAAATATTCGATTACGGCATCATGCTACGTCAACAGGAACCTTCTTGATTTCTTCGACTGCTATCCGATGTCTATGCTGAATGAAAATCCGATGAGCATCTGGGCAATGTACGCTGAGACTCCACTTGACAATGCTGTCAAAGATGCTCTGTACCCTTCCTTGAAGAAGGCTGTCGAGGGGTATGATATTCCTGGGGCCGCGGATGTCCTGCTGGACTTTGTGCAGAGTCTGCCTTATGGCTATGACGATAAGATTTGGGGAAGAGACAGGGCTTTCTTCGCTGAGGAGACGTTGTATTATCCGTACTGTGACTGCGAAGACAGGGCCATCCTCTACTCTCATCTCGTGAGAGACCTGCTGGGACTCGATGTGATACTCGTCTACTATCCTGGCCATCTTGCTGCTGCGGTGAAGTTCAAGGAAGCAGTCAAGGGCGACTACATCAGCATCGACAATGAAAGATTCCTGGTCTGTGACCCTACATTCATAGGAGCTCCAATAGGGGTGACAATGCCTGGAATGGACAACAAGGGGGCTCAGGTCATTCTCCTGCAATAATGCGCAATCCATTTCACACCTGGGCTGATACAAGACTTGTCGGGGCGGTCACATCTGGCGACAAGGAAGCCATAGTGTATTTCTTCTACGAGAAATTCTGGCCTACATTCCAGTATCATATCTACAATATTTTTTCCGGTAGCATGGATGACCAGGAACTTGTGGACGAGTTCTTTCTTCATCTTTACGAAGATGATTGGAGACGTCTGCGAACGTACGACCCATCAAAAGCTGCTCTATCAACCTGGGTGTCAACGGTTTCGTTCAGATTCTTCAGAAATTACAAGCGCAGCAGGATAGATTTGAACGGGCTCGTCACTATAAATGAGAAGTGGGACACATTGAGGATGGACTGGGTCCAGGACGTGGATGAAGGATTCCTTATGGATGTGACCGTGGCGATAGACAGCATAGCAAATGAAAGGGATCGTGACATCGCAAGGTGCCTGCTGATAAAAGATGAGGAGTATGAGAATGTAGCCAAAGAGTTCGGGCTGAGCGTGGATTACGTCTACACAGTGAAGAACAGAGTGTTGAAGAAGATCAGAACTAATTTGAAAGGATATGCTTGAGACAAGGTCTAACAAACAGGAGAATCAAATTATCAAGGCTGCCTCGCTCAGTGGTGGCAAGGTGCCTGTGTCAGCTGACAAGCAACGGGCTTCCGCATTCGTGGAATCTATGAATATCCGCTCGTCAAGGCCGTCTTTCAAGATGTCAGGCACTTGGGTCGCAGTCCTGTCAGCCGCTGCATGCGTTGCTGTTGTTCTCATATTCACAAAAATCGGTGGGCAGAGCCCGTCTGTTTTGCAGGAGAACAGTTCTGTCCATGCTGTGAAGGCTGTCATCGATTCAATTGACAAGGCTCAGATTGACAGCACAACCTTTGAAATCGAGGTCGAATGATGAGACAACTGACTGTTCTTCTTGGTCTGGTCATAGGTGCCTCATTCTTCGCCTTCCCTATTAACTCAAAGGCGCAGAACAAGCATTCCAATCTTTACGGTTATTACTCGAAAACTGCGATTGAGCATCCTGATTCACTGGGGTTGTCAGAGCAATGGGAAGCATTTGCTCTTGAAGAAGGGGAGGGGCGCTCTGACAGACCCAAACCTTACAAACCGTCGTATGCTTTCTCACCTGAAACGGGCAGTTTCCAGATTGACACTTCCGGCGAGTCGTTTTCTCAACATTTCCGGCCTGTCCATGATAACATTGTAAGCGAACAGGAGATTGGAGAGGTCACGGAGGAACTACGAGGCGTCAGAATCTTATTCTATGGACAAGAACAATCCATCCACATTCCAGTCGAATATGGCTCTTTTCACCCGAAAAGTTTGGCTGAAAGTGATGTTGCTGCTTTCTGGAGCGAACTGGAGCGACATGATTACAGAATAGTCATAAGGGATTATTCCATCCTGGCAGCTGCCAATGGCTATAATGACTGGGCTGCCTATAAGTGGGTGAGGACGGTTTCCGAAGCTGTATTTCCTGGAAATGTGAATTGCGAACAGGAGATTTTCTCTTCGTTTCTGTTGACGAAAATTGGACTTTTGTGCAGGATAGCCCGCATCTCGGACAGGCTGGGAGTGATGTTCGCTTCTTCGCAGAAGGTATATGCGAGACGATACATCACTGTCGGTGATGTGCCCTACTATCTTGCTGAAGATGGAGCAGAAGGAACCAAGGTCTTCACATATCGGACATCTCCTTCTTCCATAGCGAGACCATTTGACATGCGGATAAGTAATCCTATTCGTCTCGGAGCCGGTGAAACTTTCCATTTCAGGAAGCACTCATCTATTCTTGAGCGTGATATAGAGACAGATATCAATACCGGACTCCTTTCGTTTTATGAAGACTATCCTCAGGTGGACGTTGTTGTCTATGCGACAGGAGCAAAGGATGCATCCTTTTCAAAAGACCTGTTGAGATGCTTCAGTGATTTCAATGCTGGTCTTGGAAATGAAGAAGCTCTGAATCTGCTCTTGAAATATGTCCAGTCAGATTTTGAATACGACAATGATTTCCATCAGTTCGGCCGTGAGAAACCGATGTTCTGCGAAGAGTGCTATTATTACCCTGGCAACGACTGTGAGGACAGATGCGTAGTGTTCGGTTTTCTGGTCAGCAATCTGTTGGGCTTGGATGTTATCCTTCTTGACTATGGGGATCATGTATGCACTGCGGTAAGGCTCGATGGCAATGAAGCCGCTGGGGCTTTTGTCCGACGTGAAGATGGCCGGTATTATGTCTGTGACCCAACATTCATTGGTTCAACTGTCGGGATGGTCATCCCTGACTACCGTTCCCGTAAACCAAGAGTGATTGAATTGAACTAAGGCCGCTACGTTGGGGTATACTGCTCCTGGAGTGTCTCTCGGGACGTGTCCGGAGGAGTGATTTGGGCCTGTTTGCTCCTGAAGTGCTCTCGGGACGTGTCCGGAGGAGTGATTTGGGCCCGTCTGCTCCTGGAGTGTCCCTGGGACGGGTAGTTTGAGGGATAATCGGTTAATACTGCCTCGAGAACTGCCCCGAGAATAGAATCGGGACGGAAATGGCCGAGGAATCAGATTGGTTGGGCGGGAATCAGAGGCGGGCGAGGAGCTGGGACATCAGGAAGCCGAGGTAGTTGCCGGCGGCGTAGCCCACGACACCGATCGCGAGGCCGCTGGCGATGACGTTCCTGTTCTTCATGGCTGCGGCCATCATCGGGACGAACGGAGGCGAGCAGATGTAGGTGACAGAGGAGATCGTCATAGTGTCTGAGTCGATTCTGAATATCCTGGCGAACAGCACCTGGAGCAGGAGCGAACCGAAGATGACGAAAGTCAGATAGCCCAGAAGGCCGAGGCTGTCCCCGATCTCGAACTTGCTCAGGTCGGCCATCGAGGCCACTACGATGGAGAAAACGTAGATGAAATACATTCCGATGTCGTAGGACCTTTCCATCGAACGGACCTTCCTGTTGAAGGAGACGGCGATGCCCAGCGTGGTCAGCATCAGCACCAGTACCGTCATGAACCAGCCGTCTCCGGCCAGCAGACCCAGACCTGCGGAAACACCGATGACCACCGCATCGACCAGGAGCAGCATCCCGACCTCTTTCAGACCATCCTTGCTGAATATTCCTGAATATGGATTCTTGACCTTGTCGTCCGCCCTGTCGCATTCAGCAGCTTCGTCGAAGGACTCTCCGGAGTTCGGGAGAATCTTCCTGAAGAGCTTGATCCCTATCGACAGGAGGAAGGTAAGGTAGAGGAACGAGATGACCATGTCGTAGGAGTTGAGCAGGATGAAGGTCCCTTCATCCACACCGAGCATCGCCTTCAGAGCGGCAAGGTTCATAGTGCCTCCCGTGTAGACACCGGTGAGCATTCCGCCGATCTTCGCTCCTTCAGGGATGCCTTTCCCGAAGAGGAAGAACCCTGCTGTGACTGCGGAGACGACCGCCACGATGCCGGTGATCAGGGCAAGCAGCTGGCTGCGCGTCGAGCTCTTCCTGAACCTGCAGCCGAAGAGCATCAGAGGGATGGCCAGAGGAACCATGGCACTGGAAAGGATGTCCTGGATCTGAGCCATTCCGGATGGGTGGAAGAGGTTGCCGACAATGATTCCCATGATGTAGAGGACCAGCACCGGACCGACTTTGCCAATCCAGCTGACTCTTCTGCACAGCCAGAGCACTCCTGCAGGAGCCAGGATGAAGAACAATGTCATCAAGATGTTCCCAATCATATTCATAAAGTTGATTTTCAGTTAGTTCTGAGCCTTTGCGCGGCTTCTGTTCACAATCAGGACTCCGCCGACGACAAGGACGGTGGCGAGGATCTTCTGCCATGAGAGCCGGTCCATTCCCGTAGCCACTGCGATGGCCACTGCGATTATGGGCTGGAGGTAGGAGTACATGCTTACCAGCGTAGGCCTGATGTTCTTCTGTCCGATGGGGATGAGGAAGTAGGCCACGAAGGGCGCGAAGAAGATGAGGAATCCGATCTCCCAGAGGACATTGACCGGGATGGCGGCATAGTCAGTGCTGAAGAGGTCCCTGGCTGAGAACGGGAACGAGATGAGCAGGGCTGCGAGGAACATCCATTTCATGAAGGTCACGACGCTGTACTTGGAGATCAGGGGCCTGAATATTCCCAGGTAGGCGGCGAAGCTGAATGAATTCAGCAGCATCATGATTATGCCCCAGGTGCTGGAATTCTGCACTCCGTTATGCCTGACGGCGGAATTGAATATCAGGAAGAGGATGCCGGCGAAACTGATGGCGACTCCTCCGGCTTTCTTGAAGGTGATAGGTTCTTTGAGCACCAGCGCGGCTATGAACATTGTGAAAATGGGGGAGAGGGTGCCCAGGATGGAGATGTCAATCGCAGTCGTCATCGTGCAGGCGGCGAGGAAGGTGAGCTGTGGCACGAATAGTCCGATGAAGGCGGCTGCGGCAATCTTAAGCAGGTCCCTCCCGCAGACCTTCTCCTTCGGAAGGAAGAGGGAGATGGCCCAGAAGAGTATCGCACCGCCAACCGCCCTCCATGTGAAAAGTGCGATGGGCGAGATGACCTCTGAAGAGGCTATGTCCTTGCAGAAGACAATGTTGAGACCGAATATCGCGTAGGCTCCACCCGCTGCGAGGTGTCCTGCAAGAGATTTCTTTGATGATGTGCCTGCCATGGTACGAATATTCATTCCTGAGTACTGCAAAGTTACCAATGCTTTGCAAATATTTTATTAAATTTGGTACATGAAAACAAAATTATTGACATTGTTGCCGGTCCTTGCCATCTGTTCGTCTTTCACGCTCATGGCACAGGAACCGTTGGATGAAATGATAGAGAGGGGACTCTCCGTTTCAAGGACTCAGGCCACCGTCATGGCGAAGAACCTGAAGAAGCAGAAGGATGCTCTTCCGAGGACCTTCCAGGACGGCAAGCTGCACACCATCACCTCTGACGGCTGGATCTCCGGCTTCTATCCGGGAGTCCTCTGGCAGCTCTATGGTGACTGCGGTGACGAGAAGTTCCGCAGTCTTGCCGAGACCTTCACCGCCAGGGTGGAACCTGCCAAGAGGCTGACCACCACCCATGACCTCGGCTTCATGCTCTACTGCAGTTTCGGCCAGGGCTACAGGCTGACGGGCAATCCACACTACCTGGATGTCATTCAGGAAGGTACAGACAACCTGATGACCCGCTTCAATCCTGAAATCGGTGCTATCAAGTCCTGGGAAAGCAACCAGAGGTGGAAGTATCCGGTCATCATCGACAACATGATGAACCTTGAGATGCTCTGCTTCCTCACCAAGGAGACCGGCGACCGCCGTTATGTAAGAGTGGCCGAAAGACATGCCAACACGACTATCCAGAACCATTTCCGTGAGGATTACAGCACCTGGCACGTTGTCTCCTACGACCCTGAGACCCACCAGCCTCATGCGAAGCAGACCGCCCAGGGATATTCGGATGACAGTTCATGGGCCCGTGGACAGGCATGGGGTCTCTACGGCTTCACCATGATGTACCGCGAGACTCTGGACCGCCGCTATCTGGAGCAGGCCCGTCACATCGCCGACTTCATCTGCAGCCACCCGAACCTTCCAGAGGACGGAATCCCTTACTGGGACTTCAACGCGCCCGACATTCCGAACGCCCTTCGCGACGTGTCAGCGGGAGCCATCATCTGCTCAGCTCTGATGGATCTCTGCCTGCTGGACCCGACCGGTGACGCTGCCAGATGGAGGGACATGGCTGAGAAGCAGCTCCGCTCGCTTTCTTCGCCAGCCTATCTCGCAAAACCTGGCGAACAGAAGGGCTTCATCCTCAAGCACGGTGTAGGATCACTTCCTGGCAAGAGCGAGGTGGATGTCCCTCTCACTTATGCGGACTATTACTATGTCGAGGCTCTGCTCAGGATGAAGAAACTGATTTCCCGTCCTGACGGAGCGGCACAGAGAGAAGTCTGGGTGGACGCACTGGAGAAGATAGCAACGCCTGTCCTTGCCAACCTGGCTGCCGGCACTCTCAAGAAGAATATGCCTTTCGAATCGCTCTCAGACGAGCAGGATCGTCAGGAAGTGTCTTATCTTGAAGCACTTGGACGAACTATCTGCGGCATCGGCCCTTGGCTTGAACTCGGTCCGGACGACACTCCTGAGGGAATCCGCAGGGCGAAGATGATAGATCTGGCCGTAAAGGCCATCTCGAATGCCGTCGATCCTTCATCGCCTGACCATCTGCGCTTCACAAAGAAGTTCTACGCCCAGCCGCTTGTTGACGCTGCGTTCCTTGCAGAGGGAATTCTGCGCGCACCTACTCAGCTCTGGGGCAACCTGAGCGATGAGGCCAAGAAGAATCTTGTCCGCGAGCTGAAGGACAGCCGCACCATTCCTTCCTATGAGTCCAACTGGCTGATGTTCTCCTCCATCATCGAGGCGTTCCTGCTGGAATTCGACAACGACTATGTCGAAGAGCGCATGATGCACGGAGTCGAAAGATTCCGTTATGAGTGGTACAAGGGTGACGGCTGGTACGGTGACGGAGCTGCGATGCACATGGATTTCTACAACAGTCTTGTCATCCATCCGATGCTTACGGAAGTCCTTGAGGTCATTGCCAGACACGGCTTGAAGCATGCCGATTATCTTTTAAAGCAGAAGACTCTCCATGGCCGTTATGCGGAGGAACTTGAAAGGATGATTTCACCTGAAGGATCCTATCCGGTGAACGGCAGGTCGATCACCTACCGCTTCGGTTCCCTGCATGCCCTCTCATCAGCCTCCCTGATGCATCTGCTTCCAGAGAAGCTCAATCCTGCTCAGGTGAGGTGCGCCATGACTGCGGTGATCGAACGCCAGCTCTCCCAGAAGAACACGTTCGACAAGGACGGATGGCTGAGAGTGGGATACACGGGTTCCCAGATACGCATGTCGGAGAGCTACATCAACACCGGCAGCGAGTATCTCTGCTGCGCCGTGTTCTGCGCTCTCGGTCTTCCTGCAGACGATCCGTTCTGGGCCAATCCGTCAGTGGACTGGACAGCAAAGAAAGCCTGGAACAATCAGGAAGTTCCAACCGATCACTCTATGAATTAGATTAATCAAGGCAACTTCTTAGGATTCGGGAGAATCCGACATTTCTAAAAGGAAAGAAGCCTTCAGAACCATCCGGATGAGGTGCTTCTTTCTTTCTTTCATGTCCTCCCACGGGACGAGCATCTTGCTGATCTTCTGGAGTTCGTCGTTCTGAGGGCCGAAGATGTAGCCGTTCATCGTGAGCCAGGCCTTCATCCTTTCGTGCTCCATGACGGACAGACGTTCGACGACAGGGTCGGGGACATATTCAGGAACAGACTGGTCAGGGATGGCTTCGAAGAGCGCTTCATTCCCTTCGACGAGCCTCTTCTTGACCGGGATGTTCCAGTACCTGGAGACGAACTGGCTGAGATTCCTGAATGTCCATAGGAAATGCTGGTAGTCTTCAGGATTCTTGATCGGTTCAGGTTCGTTAAGGATGCCCTGCCAGTTGCCGTAGTTGTGCCCTGAGAGATCGTGGAACAACTTGATGAGGGAGTAGCCTCTTTCAAGCGACAGCTTGTCTATCCTGGATGCATTCGGGCAGAGGATGAGGTCGGCCTTGAACAGGCTCGGAAGCGATCCGAAGGTGTGGACCACCTCGTGGCCGCACTTGTAGTTCATCATCCAGACAAGCTGGTCATGGCTCTTGCTGTCGGTCGTCTTCCTGATGAGGACTTTCAGATTGTCTGTGCCGTTCGCCCTCGTGGCGATGCAGAAGTCGATCAGCTGAGATGCCATCTTGAGGTTGAAGTTCTCGTCGCCCATGGTCAGCACGATTGTTCCTATGGAATCCATGCGTTTCAGGAACAGCTCCCAGGAATTCATGTGCCCGATCTCGATGCAGTCGTAGACAATCCTTCCGTCGTTGTAGGAACCAGGGCACTGGGCCAGGAACTGCCCCTTGAGCATCTCCATCTTTGCATCCTGGACATATATCTTGTTTGGAAGAACGGCGCCGTCCTCACCGGGGATGGCCATGTTCTCGTAGAATATCCTGGTGACCTGCTGACCGGCTTCTCCGAAACCGAGTATCAGGGCGTCCATGCCCTTGGTGGCATAGCCGAGACCTCTGCCTTCACTGTCCCTGGCAACTTCGAAAAGAGAGGAAGGAAGCAGCTGGGGATCATGCTTGAGGAGATTGGCCGCCATTGTGGAGGCGTAGTAGAAATGGACCTTGGTGTTGAGGAATATGGCTTCGTACTGGTTGACCAGATCGATGTTCTTCATGTTGACGTGGATGTTCTTGTCCTTGAAGAACGGGTCCTCTATGATGTTCAGTGTCCTTGAGAGGTTCTTCGCCACGTCGTCGGACAGGATGTAGAAGTTCGTCCCTGAATCCACCATCTTCTCGAGACGTTTCAGGCCCATCTGAGGCAGGACTCTCTCTCCGCGGACAAGATCGTCGAGGCTGACCCTTGCGCTGAGGACAATTATGTTCTTCCCTTTGGGACCGTCGTTGCCGGTAGCGTTCCTGAACACATTGGACAGCATGCTGCTGATGGAGACCTTGGCAATCTTTTCGGAGTCGGGGAACTCGATGAAGACCATGGACCCGTCCTTCATGTCCCTGGCCAGCATCATGCTCTTAGGGTCGAGTCCGAGGAAGACGTGCTTCAGTTTCCTGTCCTTCCTCTGCCTGGCGACCAGGTTGAACCAGGTCAGGGCCCTCTTCCAGAACACCGAGATGAAGGCGGAGACCGTCGTCATTATCGCAGCCGAATAGACGGCTATGTACATGTCAAGGAAATATTCCGTCTCCTGGACCTTTTCCATCTCCAGGAGCGCGTTCTCCGAAAGGAACATCTCAAGGGAACAGATGACGGACCTCAGGAGGACGGTGACCTTTCCCTGGATCACATGCTCCATCGAGAATCCGATGAAGTGGAGGATGATGCCCAGTATGAATATCACAATCGCCGAAATCTTGATGACGCTGAGCCTCAGACGGTTCCTGTAGAGGATGACTGCGTAGACGATCAGTATGGCCAGTACCAGGGGTTGGAATATGTTCATAGAATGTATGTCGCTAAAGTTATGTCTTCAAAGATAGCACAATAATTCATAATAGATTCTCGACATTCCTTCAAAAATGCTATATTAGTACCATGTTACGCGTCGACACAGGCTTGAAGTTCGATGTGTTCCCTGTACCGGGGAGCGCAAGGGTCTGCTATGTGCTGATTCCTGACGGGGTGTCGTCCGAGATCGGGGCATGGGCCGAGAAGGCTTCCGCTGAGCATGACTGCACTGTCGCTCTTGTCAGCGGGATGGACTGGAACAATGACATGACTCCATGGCCGGCTGAGGGCGTGATGAAGAAGAAGAAACCCTTCGGAGGAGGAGCCTCCCGATTCCTGGAAAGACTTGTGGGAGAACATATTCCCGAGTTTGAGAAACGATTTGGATTGGTTGACGCAACGCGTTGTCTTACAGGTATTTCCCTGTCGGGACTTTTTGCTCTGTGGTCTATGTTCAGGACTGATTTCTTCAGCGGCGGAGTCGCCAGCGTCTCCGGATCACTGTGGTATGACGGTTTCTCTGAATATCTGGAAGGGGAGTCTCCAGTCTCATCGGCCAGGGCGTACATCTCGCTCGGGGACCGCGAGAAAGAAACTCGCGACACGAGGATGGCCACGGTCGAGGAAAGGACACTTGAGGTTGTGGACATATTCAAGACCAAGGGAATGGACGTAGTCTTCGAGATGGTCCCGGGAACCCACTTCTCGCCTCTCGCCCCGAAACTGGACAGGGCCATGGATGCATTGCTGCGCAAGGATTGATGAATATGAGACAGTCGGACTACATAGATTTCATCCTGGACAAGTTCCGGAGCCTGGACGTGGTGACGGCCAGGAAGATGTTCGGCGGCCATGTCCTGCACATGGCGGGGAAGGTGCTTGGATTCGTCTTTGATGACACCTTCCTCTTCGAGCCCGGGCCGACCGTGGACAGAATGCTTCCTGACGCACAGAGGAAGGAACTGTTTCCGGGATCGAAACTGTTCGTGGTGATAGATGAATCCATCAGTCCGCAGCGTCTTTGCGAACTGGCCAAGGCATGCTACGATGATTTCCCTGTTTCAAAACCGAGGAAGAAGAAGGGTGAGGCGGCAGTGAAGGATGAGGAACGTCAGAAAAAGATTGAGGCTGAGTTCCCGTTCGCCAAGCATTTCCGTTGATGTTCTGCCTCAGGCCCCCTGGTTCATGTAGAGGATGTCACCTCCCTTGATGGTCGTGGTCCCGTCAGGAATGATTGTCTCTTCTCCCCTGAGGATCATCAGTATCTGGATGTTCTTTTCCGTGTCGTACTCAGCGATCGTAAGGCCGATCCAGCGGCTGTTCATTCCGATTTCCTTCTCCAGGATGTGGAGCTCCTTGTCGCTTTCGTAAGCCTGTGAGCAGAGTATCACTATGTCTCCTCCGTTGAGGACTGTGTTCCCGTCCGGAACTATGCGGATTTTCCGTGAAGTGCCGGCAGAATCCGGCTTGACGACCCTGCAGACGAGAATCCCTTTCGGGAGGCTTATCTCTTTGAGCGATCTTCCGTCCCAGTTACCTCCTGTCTCGACCGTAATCTTGCTGAACTGGAGGGCGGTCTCTTCCGAGAAGTCGCTGAAAGTCATCAAGATGTCGTTCTTGTGGTCGATCATGTCCAGCCAGCGGGCCACCTTCGGCAGAAGGGAGCCTTCCAGTGCGATGGAAATGATGACTATGCAGAAAACTGTACTGAATATGTCATGCTCGAGCCCTGTGATCTGCGTGCAGGCGACAATTGCGAATACAATGGCTGACGCCCCCCTCAGACCGGCGAAGTTGATGAGAGCCTGCTGGCGGAAGCTGTATTTCTTGAACGGGGTCAGGATTCCTGCGACCGTGATCGGACGGGCTACCAGAAGCAGTGCGGCTGTGATGATCAGAGCAGGCAGTGCGGCTTTCCAGAGAAGGGCCGGACGTGCGAGCAGACCGAGCAGAAAGAATATCACGACCTGCATGAGTCCGTTTATTCCGTCGAAGAATCCGATCAGTTTCCTTCTTCCGGGGAAGGAGTTGTTGCCCATCACGATGCCGACGATGTAGGCGCTGAGGTAGCCGTTCCCGCCCATCGTGTCAGGAATGGCGTAGGACGCTATCGCGATGGCGAAGACCAGCAGCGAATCGAATCCCGGAGTAGGGAAGGACAGACGGCGCATCAGGGCAACTCCCGCCTGTGCGATGATGAGGCCGGAAGCGACACCGATTCCTATCTGCGAGATGACCATGACGGCGACATTGCCGGAAGTCGCATTGCTGTTGAGCAGTGAGACCATGATTGTGGTCAGCATGTAGGCTGCCGGGTCATTTGACCCGCTTTCAAGTTCCAGGATCGAGGCGGTGTGATTCTTCAGTCCCAGGCTGCTGCCCCTGAGCACGGAGAACACGGACGCTGCGTCGGTCGAACTGACGACTGAACCAAGCAGGAAACTCTCTATCCAGCCCCAGTGCAGTACATAGTGGCAGAACAATCCTGTCAGGGCTGCTGTGGCGAACACTCCGACGGTTGCGAGCAGCCCGGATTCCCAGGCCACGCATCTGGCGGCTTTCCATCTTGTTCCGAAACCGCCGTAGAACATGATGAATATGAGGGCGACCGTACAGACTTGGGCGGCGTAGCCATGGTCGTCCAGATAGACAGGAATCTTACCTACGTTGCCACATACAATGCCGAACAGTATGAAGGCAAGGAGCATCGGAACTCCGCGTTTGCTGGACTCGCGGTTAAGCAGGACGCAGATGAAGATTATGACCCCGAAAAGAAGAAGGGTGAGGCTCAGCGATGGACCTTGAGGGAATACTGTCATGTGTTCACATAATAATGTTTATTACAAATATAAAATATATTTCTTGGTTTGAGTATCTTTGCAGGTGAAAGATGCTTGCATCGGCTCCGTAATCATATGGTGAACTTAATGAAACGAATGATATGAGAAAGTATCCAGGATTCGCTCTTGTCCAGGCCGCGCTGGTGACAGCTGCAATGACTGCTTGCTGTGGCGGTGGATCGAAATGTAAATCAGACAGTTCAAGTACAGCCGGGACTGTGGCGGATGTCTCGTCCGTCCTTGTCGTGGTGGATGTGCAGAGGGATTTCTTCAGCCCGGAGGGCTCTTTGTATGTCTCTGGAAGCGAGGAACTTCCTGCTAAGATCGCCGAAGCGGCCGGGAACTATGACGCTGTCATATTCACGCTTGACTGGCACCCGGGCAACCATTGTTCATTCGCTTCGGAAGGCGGTCAGTGGCCTTCGCATTGCGTTGCGTTCACCCAGGGCGCAGGTCTTGCCGATGAGTTCGCTCCGGTTCTTGCGAAGGGAGATGGCAAGGTCTTCATATTCAAGAAGGGTCAGGAGCAGGACAAGGAGCAGTACGGCGCTTTCGAAGGCGGTCTTGAGGGAACGGTCAAGGACTGGTTCGAATCGGCTGACAAGGTTGACGTCTGCGGCATCGCCGGCGACTACTGCGTCAAGGAGACTGCGGCCAACATCCTCAAGTACGTGCCTTCTTCAAAGGTCACGATCCTTACTGACCTGGTCCGCAGCATCGACGGAGGTGCAGCCCTCGCTCAGTTCATCAAGGACAATTCTCTGAATGAGCAGTAACGGACGCCTATCCGCTTTCCTTAAGAGGAAGGACATCGTCTTTTCTCTGCAGCGCTATGGCATCGACGCTATGTCGGCCATGGCTCAGGGACTGTTCTGCACCTTGCTGGTGGGAACCATCCTGAACACGCTCGGTTCCCAGTTCCATATCGGTTTCCTGACTGCCAGCATAGTCGAGGTGGCCGGGAAGGGAATGACAATAGGCAGCCTGGCTTCCGCAATGGTCGGTCCCGCCATGGCCGCCGCCATCGGACATGCGCTCGGCGCGGGCGGCCTGGGCCTGTTCTCCCTCCTACCTGTCGGCTGCGCCGCTACCCTGCTCGCGGGGGCAGGCGGGCCTTTCGCTGTCTATCTCGTGTCAATCGTCGCCGCTGAAGCCGGCAAGGCTGTCTCCAAGGAGACCAAGGTGGACATCCTTGTCACTCCGATAGTCACGATTCTTGTCGGAATCGGACTGGCGGCACTGATCGCCGCACCTGTGGGCAAGGCGGCCAACTGGCTCGGCGACCTCATCATGTGGTCTACGGAACTGCATCCTTTCATGATGGGAATCCTTGTCGCAGTTCTGGTAGGCATGGCTCTGACTCTGCCGATTTCCTCTGCTGCAATATGTGCGGGACTCGGACTGACCGGCCTGGCAGGAGGCGCCGCCGTGGCGGGATGCTGCGCACAGATGGTCGGATTCGCCGTGATGAGCTTCCGCGAGAACCGGTGGAGCGGCATCGTCAGCCAGGGCATCGGCACCAGCATGCTTCAGATGGGCAACATCATCAGAAATCCCCGTATCTGGATCGCACCGATACTCACAAGCGCTGTTGTCGGACCTGTTGCAACCTGCATCTTCGGGATGCAGATGAACGGAGCCGCCGTCAATTCCGGTATGGGAACCTGCGGACTGTGCGGCCCTATCGGGGTCTGGACCGGATGGAGCCTTTCCGGTGTCACACCGTCGTTCATGGACTGGACAGGCCTCTTCATGGTCTGCTTCATCCTTCCGGCTGTGATTTGTCTCCTTTTTGGAGAACTCTTCCGCAGGCTAGGGTGGATCAGGGAAGGCGACCTGAAGCTCTAGTCGCGCCAAGAGGATCTGATCCGCTCGTTTGATGAAAGAATCGTCTGCTTGGACACCTGGAGCAGTCGCAGCCGGCAGTCCTGTCACGGCCTGGGGTATGAGTCAAACTTGATCGTCCGCCTTAGAAGCTGTTTTGAAATGGTAAACTGTATTTCTTATGAATCTTTTTGGTCTG
>JAKSJH010000179.1 GCA_024398315.1 Bacteroidales bacterium | reverse complement strand
AACCATTTCCATCCATACTACCGATTACCACGCAGCAAAATTCCCAACATTTTTTCCACAATCCACCGGTTCCGGCAAATCCCGGATCAAAAACCCGCAGCACCATCCACGGACGCAGACATCGGAAGCAGTTTTAAATAATGAAGAATTATTTGAATAATGAAGAATTATGAATATATTTGAGAAACCATAATTGCAGAAACCATGGAAGAAGAAAAACAATTGAAAGAAAGTCAGATGGTTGAAACTCCTCTGGTGGACGAAGAGAAACCGGTTGCGGCGGAAAGGCAGATTGAAGTCAGCAGAAAAGATCTGGATTCCTTCGGCGAGATCGGCCGATGGTCGACAGTCCTCGGAATATTCAGTGCCATCTATCTGGGATTCATTGTCCTTATGGGTGCCGCCTATGTCATCATCGGGTTTACCGATCCCCTCGAAGGGGTGGGTACAGCTTTCGTCATCATCATGGGATTTTTCTTCGTTCTGATGGCCGCTCTGTTCTATTTCCCGACCAAATACCTCATCAACGCGGGGAAGACTCTGAAGAAAGCTTGCCGCAAATCCAATCAGGAGAACTTTTCCGAAGGCGTCGAGAACACCAGGTTGTTCTTCAAGTTCTCTGCCATCTACTGCCTGGCGATCATCCCTCTGACCTTTCTCGTAGCGATTGTCGCCATTATCGTCAACCTTGTCAGCCTCTAGGCGAATATCTCACGCAGTACGGCCAGCGATCTGATCCGTACAGCTGATTCGGTGTGATATTCAATATAGCGGAGCACCGACTCCGCTGTCTCATTGCGCGCCTGACCGTTCATCGGAATCAGCAGTGCCTCTTCCAAGGGTTTGGTTATCAAGGCCTCGATTGTCTGGTAGTGTTCCCCGGCGAAAGGCGACAGATCAGCGGGCTCGGGACTGAATCCGAGAATCGTGCAGAGCGAAAGCAGGAAGAGGAGGTGGAAGTTGGAGAAGTCGCTCTCCAGTCCGTCCAGCAGGAATATCTGGCCTTTCATCCATGCCGTCAGCCCCATCTCATCCATGTCCTCCTTGACGACGCGGTAGAGCACTTCGCTCATGAACAGGGCCATGGTGTTCTTCTTCAGGTCGTTTCTCAGTCCGTTGAGCGGATGCAGGCACACGAAGTTCCGTGCGGTCCAGAGGGTGGACTTGGGATTCTCGGTGATTTCCGCCTGGAGGATGTTCAGAGGCAGGAACAGAGCCATGGCCGTGCGCTGGCTGACACGCACGAGGAAACTTCTCCTGCCATATTCCTCACTAAGAGTGTGCAGGACTATGGAGTTCTCGCCGAAGCGGGTGTGGGCCAGGACGATCAGTTCAGCGGTCTGTTTCATGGAGGAAAGCAGCCATCGCGCGGAGGGCCTTGCCCCTGTGCGAGATTTCGTTCTTCTGCTCTTCGGTGATGTCCGCCGCCGTCAGCCCGGGATATTCATAAGGCATGAATATGGGGTCGTACCCGAAGCCTCCTCGGCCTGACTTGCTGCGGGCGATCTCTCCCTCCATCGTACCCTCGAACTGGTGGACGACTCCGTCCAGGATGAGGGTGACAACGCTGCGGAAGCGGGCCTTCCTGCTCACAGGAACTCCTTCTTTCTCAAGTACTTCCAGTTCAGAGAGAACCTTGTCCATGTTGGCGTTGAAGTCCTTGGATTCCCCGGCGTAGCGGGCTGTGTAGACACCCGGAGCCCCTCCGAGATCCTCCACTTCGAGACCAGTGTCATCAGAGAAGCAGTCGCATCCTTTCCGCTCGAAGATGTAGCGGGCCTTCTGCAAGGAATTCTCTTCCAGTGTGTCTCCGGTCTCGGGGATGTCTTCGTCGATGCCGTAGTCTGACGGCGTGAAAAGTTCGAATCCTTCGCCGAGTATCTCTGAGGCCTCGCGGAGCTTCCCGCGGTTGCCTGTCGCAAAAACTATCTTGGTCATGTCTTGAGATTATACTGCAAATTTACAGAAAAAATCAGTGTGAATTTCTTAAATTTGTGGTTGCCAACAGAACTTACATACAACAGAACTTACATAAGAATGAAAAGAACAATCTTGCTTGCCAGCATTGCAATCGCCATGACAGCATGTACACAGAAGAATCCGTTCCTCCAGGAATGGAACACCCCTTACGGAGTCCCACCGTTCGATCAGATTCAGCTTTCGGACTACATCCCGGCAGTCAAGGCCGGTATCGAGCAGCAGAAGGAAGAACTCGCCGCGATACTTGCCAATCCGGACACTCCGACCTTCGAGAACACCGTGGCCGCCTACGAGCTTTCCGGTGAGATACTCGCCAAGGTCAGCGGAGTCCTCTTCAATCTCCAGGAGACTGAAGGCAACGACGAGATGGAGGCCATAGTCGAGGAGGCCACCACCCTGCTCACCGAACATGAGGACAACATCTCGATGGACCAGACCTTCTATGAGAGGGTCAAGGCCGTCTATGACGCGCCTCAGAGCGGACTCACCAGAGAGCAGCAGATGGTCCTGAAGAAGCTCTACGAAAGCTTCACCCGCAGCGGAATCGCCCTTGATGAAGCCGGTCAGGCCAGGATGAAGGAGATCAACCAGAAGGTCGCCGCCCTCCAGCAGAAGTTCGGTTCGAACCTCCTTGCCGAAAACAACGCCTTCAAGGAGAAGTTCGGAGTCCCTGTCTCAGCCTATCCTACCGAAATGACCACCTGCGAAGACCGCGACCGCAGGGAACAGATGTTCAAGGCATATTCATCAAGAGGAAACAATGGCAATGAATATGACAACAAGGCCCTCTGCCTCGAGATTCTGAAACTCCGCGCCGAAAAGGCCAGGCTCCTCGGATACGACAGTTTCGCAGCCTACCAGCTCGACAACAAGATGGCTCACGACCCTCAGACCGTGGATTCATTCCTCGACAGGATCATGGGTCCGTCGGCCGCCAGAGCTAAGGAGGAAATAGTTGACATGCAGGCAGTCATGGATGAGGACATCGCCGCCGGCAAAGTCGCCGCCGGGTCGAAGATCCAGCCTTGGGACTGGTTCTACTATGCCGAGAAGGTCCGCGGCATCAAGTACAACCTTGACGAGAACCTCACCAAGCCATATTTCACCATCGACAATGTCCGCAAGGGTGTCTTCGGAGCGGCGAAGAGAATCTACGGCATCGACATCGTCCCTGATGAGACCATACCTGTCTACAACGAGGCAGTCTGCGCCTACAGGGTCCTGGATGGTGACGGAAGCCTTCTCGGAATATTCATGAGCGACTACTTCCCTCGCGACACCAAGAGGGGCGGCGCCTGGATGACCAACTTCGTGGAGCAGTATGTCGACGCCGACGGTGTCGAAGTCCGTCCGGTGATTGTCAACGTGGGCAACTTCACGGCTGCGACCGACACACTTCCGGCCCTTCTCACCATCGATGAGGTTGAGACCGCCTTCCACGAGTTCGGCCATGCTCTCCACGGCCTTCTCACCAAGTGCACCTACCCTTCCGTCAGCGGCACCAGCGTGGCCCGCGACTTTGTCGAGACCTTCTCGCAGTTCAACGAGAACTGGGCTTTCCAGAAAGAGATCCTTGCCGACTATGCCGTCAACTACAAGACCGGGGAAGTAATTCCTGACGACCTTGTGGCGAAGATCAACGAGGCCCACAAGTTCAACCAGGGATTCACCACCTCCGAACTCTGCGCCGCTTCCATCCTCGACATGAAATGGCACGAACTCACAGCTGAGGATCTTGAGGCTATGTCCCAGGGAGACCAGGCCGCCAATGTCGCTGCATTCGAGGAGAAGGTCTGCAAGGAGATGGGCCTTCCTGAGGAAATCATCCCGCGCTACCGCACGACCTATTTCAACCACATATTCAACAGCGGCTACAGCGCAGGCTACTACAGCTACCTCTGGGCCGAGGTCCTCGACAAGGACGCCTTCGACTATTTCAAGCAGCAGGGTATCTACGACAAGGGTCTGGCCGACAAGTTCCGCCGCACCTTCCTGGAGAAGGGTGGCAGCGAGGAGCCTATGGTCCTCTACATGATGTTCCGCGGCGCCGAGCCTGATCCTAGCGCCCTTCTCAGGGCACGCGGACTTGTGGAGGAGTAGAATTTATTGCTATATTTGCAGACAGAATATTCAAAAACAACTTTACTTGATATGAAAAAGTTATTTGCAACAATCCTTGCAGCATCCCTTCTTCTTGTCGGGATGGACGCTTCAGCCCAGACATGGACTGCGGCAGGCGGTTACACGACCTTCAACCTTGCCGGTGAAGATTCTCAGCTTGTCATGGACGAGGCCCTTCCTGGTTTCTATTTCGGAGTCAGCTACGACTACGCTTTCTCCACCATTGACGGACTGACCGTGGAGCCTGGCCTCTACATCTCCCATTACGGAAAGGAATTCGGTTACAAGACATTCGAGAAATCCTACCACGCCAACTACCTCTCCGTTCCTCTGAACATCAAGTACGAGATTCCGATGGAGGGCTCGTTCGCCCTGACCGCATTCACAGGCCCAAGGTTCAACCTCGGAATCGGTGGCAACATGTTCAGCAAGGGAGAGAGCTACATGGGCCTCAAGATCGGTGACGCCCAGTGGGGTTTCGGTCTCTCGGCCATGCTCGAGGACGCTATCATGATCCGCGGCGGCTATGACTTCGGTCTCACCAAGTGCATCAAGGACAACACCAAGGTCGGCTTTGACAACCTCAAGGTCTTCCGCAACACCATCTACTTCGGCGTAGGTTTCGTTTTCTAGACCCACACCGAGAACCATCAACCATAAAGCCTTGGACCGGATTGGTCCAGGGCTTTATTGTTCTATCCTATCTCCGTCACTGGCTGTCTCCGGATTCGATGAGCTCGTAGTCGAGGTAGCGTTGTTCGAGGGTGGCGGCCTTCACCCTGATCTTCACAAGGTC
>JAKSJH010000178.1 GCA_024398315.1 Bacteroidales bacterium | reverse complement strand
CTGGGCGGAGACGCCTTTGAAGTAGCTGCTGACATCTTCTTTTTCAAGGACTTCCGTCAGGGAGTCCTTTTCGTATCTGACCCCTTCCAGCTTGGCGGCCAGTTCCTCCGCCGGCTTCCCGAACATGAAGTCTCCGCTGAAGGAGACCTTCTTGATGATTCCCTTGTAGATGCTGACCTCTGCGGTGACAGTGCCGCAGGCAAGTTTCCTGCTGTTCCGGAAATCGGCCTCGTGGGATTGCCCGTAGATGAAATCCCATGTCTCGAACTTTGAGCGGGCCATTTCCTGGACCTGCTCCTTCATCTCGGGAGTCAGGACAATCTCGCAGTCCTCACCGGCCAGAATCTCCTGAAGTTTCGCCTGGAGTTCGTCCAGAGATGCGAACTGGGGCAGATGCTCCTTGAGATTGGTGACCCTGCTCTTGACGGAAGCGATTCCTTTCGACTCCAACTTGGACCCGGGCACGTCCAGAACGTGCGTGAGCGTCTCAAGATCAACGTCGTACATCAGTGTACCGTGGATGATCTCCTGCATCTTGGAAACCCTCCTGGCATAGCCCGACACCTTCTTTCCGTCTACGAATATGTCGTTGCGCCCCGTCGCTTCGGCATCCAGTCCGAGGCTCCGCAGAGCATCCACCATCACCTTCGGCGAAGGACTCCTGCCGATGATGGTGTAGTTCATGTTCTGCAGGTCATGGTAGACCGCCCCGCCGCCGGTCATGCGGCGCACGAGCTTGATCCCGTGGCTGTTGAGATAGTCGAGGTTGACTTCGCCGTAGGCATTCTGGTTGAGTCCGATGATTACGGACGGACAGTTTCTCCAGAGATAGAAATACGGTTCGTCGCTGACGATGTGCTCCAGGCAGAATTCGTCAAGCGCCATGTTGTAGTACGGGTCGGTGCAGGTGTTTATCAGGTATTTCATATTTCTTGAATCTGCTGCTTCAGAACAGGAAGCATGTACTGTTTGATCTCAGGGTAGGTTGGAAGATGGGTCCCAGGGTAGCGGTGCCCTCTGCCGGGATAGAGACTGCAGAATTCGTCGAAGCAGTCCACCATCTCGTCCTTGTCGGCGAACATGCCTGAGGTGAGTCCGATCTCCTCGGTGGTGAGATTGTCAAATTCTGAAGATTCGATCTCCTCGTAGCCTTTGCATATCTCTTCGGTGATCTCGAAGCTGAGCGCTCCGTCCTTTCTCGGAGAAAGGTAGTCCATCGTCCCGATCTTGCTCCGCAGGAGCCTGGAGACATGGAAATCAGGGTTGACAAGCATCTTCCTGTACCCCCGCAGCTTCTGCGCCCAGAATCCTCCAAGGGAGTGACCTACCACGAGGTCCGGCTGCTCGTCCCGGCATATTCGTAAAAGAAGGTCCAGGGCTTCTTTCGGGTCGATCGGCACGTCCGGGGCGATTACCTCGCTGCCTTTGACGAGGATGCGCAGGGAACTTGCCATCTTGTAGGCCCCCGAAGAGGCGAGTCCGTGGATGAAAAGAATCTTCATCTTGTCAGTCTTTCTTCGCTTCCAGTATCAGTTCGCCGAGTTCTTCAAGGTCACGCACGATGAAATCGGCCGGCCAGTGCTCGGGCTGAGGGTTGGTCCTGGCATCCTCGGCCACCTTCAGAGCAGTTTCGAGAGTGGTCTCTCCTGAGAGGACCAGCACGCTGACTGCACCGGCATTGTGGCCCATTGCAATGTCTGTGTAGATCCTGTCGCCGACCATTGCTATCTCTTCCGGCTGGAGACCGTTGCGGTCCCTGATCCCGTCCAGCATGGTCGGATCCGGTTTGCCCATCACCTTGTCCGCCTTCCTCCCTGTAGCGGCTTCTATGCATTTCTGAAGCGAACCGCAGTCCACCAGTATTGTCCTGGCGTCGGTAGGGCAGACCCAGTCTGGATTGGTGGCGACATAGGGGATTCCCTGCTTGGCCCACCAGGCGGCTCTGCAGAGGCGGGAATAGACAAGAGTCGGGTCGAAGGCTACCACCAGCATGTCCGGAACGTCGTCCGGATCGTCAGAGCAGGCGGAGAAACCGGCCTCCTCGAACTGCTGAACCATGCTCGGAGTGCCCAGTATGAAGAGCCTGCGCACCTGAGGATATGCTTTCCTGATGTAGTCGATTGTGGCGACCGGAGTGGTGTACATGTTCTCCCTGTCGCAGTTGATCCCCATCTTTGCGAGTTTTGCGAGGTAGTCGTCGATCGACTTCGTCGGGTTGTTGGTGAGGAATGAATATCCCACCCCGTTCTCCTTCATCGAGTCAAGGGTGCTGACCGTGAACGGGAAGATGTTGTTCTCCATGTAGATGGTCCCGTCCATGTCAAGGGCGCGATGCCTTATGCGGCGGAGCTTCGCCCTCTGCTCAATGGTGAGAGTTTTATTGTAGTTTTCCTTTCCGGACATTGTTCAAAGAAGTTTTATGAATATTCCTACTGCCTGAGCCCCAGCCTCTTCATCAGCTTGTATGGATAGTTGGTGCAGGCCTTTACCTTGTCTTTGTTAGGGAGCCACCAGGCAATCTGCTCTTCTGTGTCTATGTTGTAGAAGCTCAGCTCTATGCCTGCGCGGTTCCATTCAGCTAGTTTCTCGCTGTCAAGACCGAAAGAGCTGATGTCGAAGTTGCCCCACCTGCAGCCCATGTTTGTGAATGTGGTGAATGAAGCCTCCTGGTTCATGTAGGCCATCGGCCAGGCGTTTCCTACCTCTTCCTTCACTCCCATGTAGACAGCATGGCGGCCGATGATGAAGCATACGAAATCCTCAGCATGGAGTTCCTTGACAATCTTTGCCGCACCGATGCCGGCCTTGATTGAAGTCTCGTTGCCTCCGGCCTCGTCGCTCAGGCTCTTGACATCAACGAATATTCTCGTGCCGTTGCCTTCCATGGCAGCCCTGACATAGTCCCTGAACAGAGGCAGATCCTCTCCGTTCGAGAGCTTCTGGAGACCTTTGAGTTCTTCGTAGGTGTTGTCCTTTATCAGCTTGCCTCCCCATTTTGTGGCGTGGGTGACGACGACCTGGCCGTCCGATGTGATGTTGATGTCACATTCGCTGCCGTAGAGGTTGAGCTCTATTGCCTTACGCAGACCTGCAACGGAATTGTCAGGCAGAGAGAATTCCTTGCAGGCCCCCCTGTGGGCGATTACGATGTTGTCAATCAGCGGGTTCTCCCTCGGCACACGGGCGGCCTGGATGACCGAGACCGATTCCGTTATGGACATGTCGGCAGACTTGACGCTGAGTATGCACTTGCGCGGGCTGGTTTCGGAATTCGTCTCAATGTCAAGCATGACCTGGCAGTTCCCGCTGCCGCTTACCGGTTTCGCCTTGACCCAGTCGGCCGAGGCGGAGATGCTCCAGCCGGTGTTTGACGTTATGCTGAAGCTTTCAGTGCAGCTTTCGTTCCCATCGATCTTGATCTCGTTGGTCGAGACTGTCATGACTGTCTCTTCCGCACATGCAGAGAAGACTGCAAGAAAGATGGCGAGGATGGCGGTTAAGCCGGATTTCTTTTTCCACATGGCCGTATCGGATTATTGCTTCTGGGACTTTGGTTCGACATAGGCGATAATCTCGCCCTTGACGGCTTTCTCACCCTGTCTGGTCATTGTTTCAATGACAAGCCCGTCGACGGCCGGTACTATCTCTTCCAGACCGTAGTTCGTCTGGACATAGCCCATTGCCTTGCCTGCCTCCACCGCTGTGCCGGCGACAGGGGCGGAAGAATCGTCCTTGACATCCAGCTGCCAGATCACCTGACCCTTGGCCGGGGACTGGACTGCAACTGCGTGAGGGTACTTTCTTGAATATTCCTCTGCATCGAACTTCGGTGTCTCGACCACCGGCCTTGTGACGACGATCGGTGCTCCGGCCTTCTTCCTGAGGTCCTCAAGTTCGGTGTTGAAGCGCTGCTTGGCGATGCCGGACTTGTAGTCGCGGTACTGGCGCTCGTGCATGGCGAACTCGAAGAGTTCCTCCTGGTCCTGTCCTTCGTCCCAGCCCTCATCCTTCATCATCTGACGGAACTTCGGCAGTTCGTCCGGATACGGATCCTGAGGATTGCCGTTGTAGAACTCGAGACCTTTCTCCTTTGCCAGCTCCACGATCTCCGGTGCAAGTTCTCCAGGGAGCCTGCCCATCTTGCCGAGAATCATCCCCCAGGTGTCCTTGTCGATGGTCGTCCAGCGAGGCTTGCCGTTGAGGGTGTTGAGCAGGTTCATCAAGGCGGTGTTCTTCACGTACTGGCTGAACGGAGTGACGAGCGGAGGGTAGCCTAGGCGCGGCCAGACATATTCAACTTCCTGGAAGAGCTTGACCATCAGGGTGTCAAGACTGATCTCAGGTCTGCCGTTCGCTCTTTCTGTGGCGTTGATGGCATTCTGGAATCCCTTGAGGTCGGCCATCATCGAGCCCATCATACCTCCCGGCAGGCCGCAGCCTACCAGCAAAGAACTCATCTTTGCGTTGGCTGGATTGATCCAGTAGCCGAGGAAGTCGTCGATGAACTTCTGTGTGAGACGTCGAACCTCCATGTAGGCGTCCATGTCCAGGTCCTTGACCAGGAATCCGTCGGCCTTCATCATCTCCCTGATGGTGATGACGTCCGGGTGGACCTTGCCCCAGGAGAGAGGCTCCACGGCGACGTCGAGGTAGTCCGCTCCCGCTCTTGCGACTTCCAGCATCGATGCCGAATCCCGGACCCGTGTGACCGTGGTACTGCACCTTGATCTGAGGGTGCCTTTTCTTGATTTCAGTGACCAGCTGGCCGAGGAACGTCGGCCTTCCGATGCCTGCCATGTCCTTGAGGCAGATCTCGTCGGCGCCATATTCAACGACC
Organism: Bacteroidales bacterium; assembly: GCA_024398315.1. Lineage (GTDB taxonomy): Bacteria > Bacteroidota > Bacteroidia > Bacteroidales > UBA932 > Cryptobacteroides. The sequence continues at coordinate 77 of JAKSJH010000178.1, read as the reverse complement.
TTGTCGACGATGCCGATGTAGTACTCGACAGTGTGGACAGGGGAGTTCGTGATCGAAAGGGCGACCTGCGAGGTCAT
>JAKSJH010000177.1 GCA_024398315.1 Bacteroidales bacterium | reverse complement strand
CCAAGAAGCAGTAAAAACTCTATCATCCGCAGTCTTGTGGTACATATTTCCTATCTTTGTCATAAGCATTGACGAATATGAAAAAGACCATATCCATTATCGCGACGGTTCTGGCAGCTGTCAGTTTCGCTCAGGAAACAATCGCCCAGACTCCATCAGCTTTTGAAGGCACAGTGTTCTACGACAGGGACAATGATGGAATAAAGGATAAAGGCGAAAGGGGAGCCGCCGGCGTTGCTGTCACGGACGGTTTTTCAGTGACACTTACCGACAAGGACGGAAGTGTCTGCATCAATCCGGCACCGAAAGCCCGATTCATCACTGTCTGCACACCGGACGGCCACCGCAACACCAACCGCTTCTTCTGCGATGTCAGGGGAATCATGTCCGGTGAAGGTCTTTCGGGTGGTGAACTCAACAGAGCGAATCCCGGACTGGATTTCGGCATCGTCCGCTGCCGCCAGTACGGAAGTTTCTCGCACATGAGCGACATCGAGGACAGACGCTACTATGAATGGATAGACAGGATGAAGGAATATTCAGCGGTCCACGACCAGGACTTCATCGTCGAGACGGGCGACATCTGCTACGAGAACGGCCTGCTCCTGTTCGCAGAGGCGATGAATGATGAGAACATGGGGAGGAGGATGGTCTACACCATCGGCAACCACGATCTTATACGTGGCAGCAAGGACTATCTTGGCAACGACTATGGCGAGAAACTGTTCGAGGACTGCTTCGGACCTTCCTGGTACTCGTTCACTGCTGCCGGAGTCCATTTCATCGTCACTCCCATGCTGATGGGGGACGCCAGGCCGTCCTATTCGGCGGACGAGATCAGGGCATGGATCCAGGAAGACCTCAAGACCATACCCCAGGGGATGCCGGTGATGATGTTCAATCACGACGCCGCTGAAAAGCTCGTCCCGTACAATGCGAACGTAAAGGCGTTCATCTACGGTCACCGTCACTTCGACCTCAGGACCACTTCTTCTTCCGGTCTTGCATATTATTGCTCAATGTCTCCGGGAAAGGGAAGCAATGACCACTCTGCCGCTGCATTGAGGGAATTCAAGTTCGACAGGGAAGGAACGGTGACGACACGGATGCACTATGGTCCTGTCACCAATCACGCTGTCGCTCACGAAGTCGATGGCTCAGTCAAGTCGGTGATATATGACTCCGCAAGTGAAGCGGTCAAGGCGGAAGTCGTTCTGGATAACGGGAAACGGATCAGGATGAACCGCATCAATGACATGATGTGGGAGGCCCGTCTTCGTGAACCTCTTGCAGAAGGATCTGTCTACAGTATCGCTGCTGAATTCTCTGATGGAGACAGGATAGTCGCCAGGCAGGAGCAGGAGCCGGGCCTTGAATGGATGACGGCTCTGCCCGGCAAGACCTGTTTCACGGATCCTGTCATCAGCGGGGACCATCTCTACATCGCCACGATGGACAATGAGAACGGTGTGGATTGCGCCGTGCTCTCGCTCGATGCCTCGAACGGAGAGGTTGAATGGAAATGCCCTGTCAGAAATTCGATCAAAGGTGACATCGCGCTGGTCGACGGAGTCATCTATGCGGGTGACGTGGATTACAACGCCTATGCGATAAATGCTAACGACGGTACTGTCATCTGGACCAGAAGAGTCGCTGAAAAATTCTATCCGTCATTCACCGAAGGTGTCCATGTGGCCGGCGGCCTGATGTTCATGGGGACCGGGGTGTCTCTCTGCGCCCTTGACGTGAAAACTGGGGAAACCGTGTGGACCAATTCCCATAACCACGATTCGATAACGAATGTCTGCACGGACAGGACCGCGGACGGTGCGCTCCTTACCAATGGCTACTGGGTCGGTCGTTTCTGCTACGATGCTGCTACCGGGGACTTCCTGTGGGAGAAGAGGGACTATGACAACCGCTACAGCAGCAGCACTCCGGCCGTGGTCGGCGACACCTTTGTCTACACGGGCTATGCAGCCATCATGCAGGTGGCCGCCCGTACAGGTGAAGTGCTTAAATGCCAGAAGTTTCCATACATATTCAATACTAGGTCAGAACCTCTTGTCACAGGTGGGAGGATATTCGTCGGGACCTCGAACAATGGCTTCCTGGCAGTGAATATGGAAGATATGTCCCAGGCCTGGAACTTCCAGACCGAATCGGCCCTCATCTACACATCCCCTTACACACAGAGCAGGGAGAAGACTGTCGAGAGTTCCCCCGCCGCATTTGGTGAATATGTGGTATTCGGCGCCAATGACGGCAATGTCTATTGTCTGCGTCAGAGGGACGGGAAATACATATGGCAGCTCAGGATCGGCCTTCCGGTCATCAGCAAGCCTCAGATTGTCGGCGGCAGGATGTTCCTGAGTGATTTCGCCGGCAACATATATTGCTACAGAATCGCTGAATGACAATCAGACCGTCTCTTTTAGTACATTATTTGATTGTCGATTCCTGAAAAACCCCATATCATGAGAAGAATCGTATTTCTGTGCATGCTTGCGATGCTGATGTCATCCTGTTCTACCATCTACAAGATGACAACGCGGCCGGTCTACATTTCTGCAGAAGGATCCATGAATGAGGAGTGGGTCGGCCGCAGCTATTCCGACATAGTCATGCAGTTCGGTGCTCCGACCAGGAGCGCTGACGATGGAAGAGATGGAAAGATCCATGTCTATGAGGACATCAGGACAATTGTCAGCACCTCGACGAGTCATAATGAGGTCATGCACTCTGTTGACACTGAGACAAGTGAAAGGACGGTGAGAGACTTCACTGAATTCTATGTAGACCCTTCCGGAGAATGCTATCTGGTAAGGTCCAACCGTAAAGTGGAGGATGGCCGCAAGTTCTCCCTTTACGACACAATCCTCACCTCTGGTCTATGTGCCGGAGCCGTTATCGCCCTTTTTGCATTGCTCGGATGCTGAGCCTGAACGTCTGTCTGGGGCGTAATCAGAGCTTGATGCTGACTTCCAGGTTCTTGTCCACACCGTAGAACATGTTGGAAACTGAATATTTCAGTTCCTGACCATTCTTGATGCTGACTCTGATGGTGGACAGAGGAGGAAGCAGTACGTTGACTGAGGTCGTCGGCCCGTTGAGAAGGAACGGGAAGGATGTCTTGTTGGTGAGAAGGATCGTGCCGTTGCCGTTACCATCGACATTGGCGTTCTTGATCTCCACTGAAGCGTAGAAGAATTTCTCCAGCATCTCCCTGCTGCCTGAAAGGGTGCCGCAGCCGTAGGCAATGGTCCTTTGGGCGAGAAGGGCTTCTTTGATGGCTGGCAGGGAACATTCCTTCGCGAACACGATGGTCATGTTGCGGAAATAGTCCGAGCGGAGATAGTAGTCGTAGGTGGTTGCGTGGATGTCACTGTTGCTGGCTACATAGCAGTTGTTGTTGACGGCATCCTCGATGTTCTTCGGATAGAATTCTTCACCGTTGAATGACTCGATACCGTCGATCATGCCCTCTGCCATCGCCTTCTTCGCTGTCTCTGTGAAATTCGCGTCGCCTCTCGCCCAGCCGGGGTGGTTGAACTGAATGACGGCGTCCTGCGCCTTTGCATTCCTTATTGCAACGAGAGGATCGCCATCAGGAATCTTGTTGTTGTCTGTCGTGAACAAAGCGTTGAAATGGCCTATGTTCTGAGGGTCCCTTGTAATCTCAATGCCAGGGATGACGAGAATCCCGTAGCTTGCGGAAGCGTTCTTCGCCAGTTCGACTGGAAGGTTGAGGTTCGCTTTCACTTCCTGGTCCGAGCCAAGATATCTCTTCATCTTGCTGTCATTCGGCCTGTACTCAATGTGGTCGGTGATAGCGATTGCGTCAAGGCCGTCGCGCCATCCTTCCTTGACTCTGTACTCAGGCGAGCAGTCGCCGTCGGAGTAGACCGTGTGGACGTGCAGGTCGGTCTTGATCGCTTTGAAGCCGTCCACGTCAGGGATCAGTATCTCCGTGCGTGCGAGGTTGCGGATGGCTCTGAAGAGATCCGGGTTCTCTTTGGCCTGTTCTTTTGTCTGGGCGGAAAGGCAGGCGCATGTGAATGCGGCTGCGATGAGGCAAAGTGTCTTTTTCATATCTGAGTTTTTCAATAATAATCCGAGTGTACGCAAAAGTAGTCCATTTCTGCGTGTAAATCAAGAGGGGCTGACCGTAATCCTGCGGTCAGCCCCCGATGAATGAGGATATTTCCGATTATGAGAAATTGTCGTAGAGGATGCTCTCCGGCTGTACGCCAAGGCTGTCGAGCAGACCGTTGACGGAAGCGACCATCATAGGAGGACCGCACATGAAGTACTTGATGTCCTCAGGAGCGTCATGCTGCTTGAGGTAGGTCTCGAACATCACGTTGTGCACGAAACCGGCGGTGTACTTCACTCCAGCTGCATCTGCTGCAGGATCCGGACGGTCCAGGGCAAGATGGAAGTGGAAGTTAGGGAAGTCCTTCTCGATCTCGGCGAAGTCCTCAAGATAGAAGGCCTCGACAAGACTGCGGGCGCCATAGAAGAAGTGGACCTCGCGGCTGGTCTTCAAAGTCTTGAAGAGATGCATGATGTGGCTTCTCAGAGGAGCCATGCCGGCGCCGCCGCCGACGAAGATGTACTCCTGGCTGTCAGGATCGTCCTTAGGAAGAAGGAACTCACCGAACGGACCGCTGATCCAGACCTTGTCACCAGGCTTGCGGGTGAACACGTAGGATGAGGAGACTCCCGGAGGAACAGGAAGCATCTTGAACACGCCCTTAGGCTGGCTCCTGTCGAACGGAGGAGTGGCGATACGGACGTTGAGCTTGATGATGTTCTTCTCAGCAGGATAAGAGGCCATTGAATATGCACGGACCGTAGGAACGGTGTTCTTGGCCTTGATGCCGAAGAATCCGTACTTCTCCCAGTCTGCCTTGTAGATGTCGCCGACGTCGCCGCCGGCGAAATCGATGTCATATTCAGACATGTC
>JAKSJH010000176.1 GCA_024398315.1 Bacteroidales bacterium | reverse complement strand
TGTAGTTCTCAACCTTTGCCTTAGCAGCGCAGTATACTACGAAATCAGGCTCCTGGTCGAAGTCAGCCTGGTTCTGAGGACGGATGAACATGTTGGTGACGAAGTGTGCCTGCCATGCAACCTCCATGATGAAACGGACCTTCATGCGGGTGTCCTTGTGGGTTCCGCAGTAGCCGTCAACGACGAAGAGGCGCTTGCCTGAAAGCTGCTTCTGGGCGATCTTCTTGACGATGTTCCAGTTCTTCTGTGAGATAGGGTGGTTGTCGTTCTTGTACTCGTCTGAAGTCCACCATACGGTGTCCTTGGAGTTCTTGTCCATGACGATGTACTTGTCCTTAGGAGAACGGCCGGTGTAGATACCGGTCATCACGTTGACAGCACCGAGTTCGGTGACCTGACCGACCTCGTAACCCTCGAGACCCGGCTTGGTCTCTTCGTTGTAGAGAACTTCGTAGGTAGGGTTGTAAAGGACTTCCTTCACACCTTTGATACCATACTTGCTCAAATCCATCTTTGCCATTTGTAGAATAAATTTATAGCGTTAAACTTTGTCTTCTGTCCGTGAGATGCGCAAGCCTCGATGGCTTTCCGCAAATCGCACAAATTTCGCAAAATTCTATGACTTCTCAAATTTTGAGAGCCTCATTTTGCGTTTTCGTCGTGTATTTTCTTGAAGGTCGCCCTGATTTCATCGATGGTGCCGATAGTAAGGTAGGCCTTGTAGTGGAATTCGAATCCCGGAGTGATGTGCAGGGTCCTGATCGGTGCGAAATATGAGCATGAGCCGGATCTTGCACCGCCTGGGCCGGCACCTGCAGTGTAGTAGATGGCCTTGTCGGTGCCCGGGGTGTACAGACCTATTCCGTAACCTTCGTCATTGATGTAGGCCGACCATTCCTCGGTCACCTTGATCGAAGGATTAGGATTCGAGATACCCTGGAGCACCTTCGGGACCAGGACGGTGATCTCGTCATCAGTCCAAGGAGCATCCCCGGTGTAGCAGGCGTAGTTGTTCAGATCCCAGTCGCAGAAGAAAGCCGGCACTTCGCCGCTTCTTGAGCCCAGATCCTTGTTTCCGTTGTAATTGAAGGTGAATTCGAGGACGGCGTAGTTGTCCACTACCCGGAGATCCTCTTTCATGACACAGTCGGTGGCGAGCTCGCACTTGTCAAGAGCGACGGTCTTTCCCCACTGCATCGGCGTGGATGACACTTTGATCGTCGTGTCAGTCACTTCCTTCTTGTTGACTCTGGACTTCTGTCCGTCACATCCTCCTCCCTGAATTGGATTCCAGCACCAGTCGCTGCCTGACCATGTGTACGCTGTGCCGTCGGAGCCGTAGTATGACTGCTGGATGAAGCGGCCTTCGTCAGCATGGTTGAGTCTGTTGACCTTCTCCTTGCGGGTTGAGAAATGGAATATGGAACCACCTCTGTCCATGTCGACGCCGAGCTGTACCTTTTCGTTGGCTATGAACACGAAATTGGAACCTGTGACGCCTTCTTCACCCCAGGCCTTCCAGACTTTCTTCGCCGTTTCCTGTGACTCGTTTCCCTGGTTGTCCGCGGCCGAGTCTTTCTGAGCGCCGCAGGATGATGCCGCCGCTGTCATGGCGAGCATCATCAGAATTGATGTCATCTTCTTGTACATATTTACAAATTTACTAAAAAAATATGTATGTGAGCACAAGACGGGGAATTGAGTTCCCGAGTTTTTTTATTAAATTTGTCTATATTACCAATACTGCAGAAAGATGACCAGAATCCAATCAATCCTAACTGTCGCAGCCATCGGCTGTTTCCTGCCTCTGCAGGCTCAGGAGACCGCTCAGGAGTACAGCAACAGAATATCCCTGACCCAGTCCGTCCTCATGGCCGGATTCGAGGACGCATCCTTTGACGGATTTGTCCCTTCTGATGGGATGAAGCTGGAGAATGACAACGGTTCCTGTCTGAACGTCAGTTCGCACCAGGGCTCGCTCGTCCTGGAGGTGACTCCCGACAAGGGCATTCCGGCAAGGACATGGAGGACGGTTACAAAGACGTTCGACGAGCCCGTCGACCTCAGCGACACTCCTGTCGGCGAATTCGCGATAATCTCGCAGGCCGGTCCCGAGATGCACCAGTATGCCAGGCTCCGTCTGTGGAGCGGCAAGTCCTGGGCTGACGGCACGGCCCAGATAATCCCCGGCCTCTGGAGGACCTGCATATTCGATTTCACTTCAACCAAGGTCCTGAAGAAGGTCGACAAGGTCGAGATATCCCTGATGTGCGACACGGAAGAGCCTTGGGACAACGGCAGAACCTTCCTTCTTGACGGACTCTGCTTCGGCAAGCCGATGGACCTCACTTTCATGATGCCAGGTTCTGAATATGGATTCACCTCCGAAGGCGGGAAGGTTTCCTGGAAGTCCGATGCGCTCGAGTTCAAGTTCCGCTGCGGCGCTTCATTGTCGTCTCCGCTCCTTACAGGCAGCAGGAACGAGATGTTCAGCCCGAGGCTCGGCAACAGCGTGGACAACTGGTATGACCAGAGGAACACTCTTTTCGTCGTGATGGCGAACCGGTCCAAGGTCTCGAGAGTCCGTCTTGACTGGACCACGGACAAGGCTTCCGGCAGCAAAGAGTTCAGCATCGAGCCGAGAAGCGGCATGAAAGCCTATTACTTCAACATCTCCGACTGCCCGGAATGCACCGGCAAGGTGCAGAGCTTCAGCCTCACCGCCCTTGACGGGAAGAAAGGCAGATGGATCATCGACCAGTTCCGCTTCGAAAGGGAGGATGCCATCGTTGAATATGCCGGATCGGTCACTTCCTGCACCGCCGACGACACAAATGTCAGAATATGCGGCACTGTCTCGGCCGAGGACGTGAAGGCCTATCCGACACTCTGCATCTATGAATATCCTTACGACCTTGAGTCCCGTCCTGTCTCAAGGCTCGATCTGCTCTACGAAGCCCCTTCGGCCGAGTCGTTCGAGATAACCGACATGGCCAACAGCCGTCTCGGCGGTAAGATGACACATCTCAGTTCCCGTTTCCTTGCAGTCGTCAGGAATTCGGCAGGGGAGACCAAACCTGTCGACAAACCATTCTTTATCGAGAACTGGATGGACTTCATTGATAATCCATATCATTTCGACCTGCCTGACAGAAAGTTCGACGTCACCCGCTACGGCGCCGAAGGCGACGGCTTCACCGATGACACCAAGGCCATCCAGAAGGCCATCGACGCCTGCTCCAAGGCAGGCGGCGGACAAGTGGTCCTTCCGGGAGACGAATCTGTTGAGGGCCGCCGCTATGTGGCCACACATCTTACGATGAAGAGCAACGTCGACCTCCACATTGAAAAGAACGCTGTCCTCTGGCAGTCCTACGACATGAGAGACTATGACTATGTGCCCGCCTACGGCCATGACTTCGAGATTCCGAACTGTCCGTGGACCCACTGCCTCTTCATCAACAAGCCTCTCATCCAGGGCAACGACGTCGACCACATCAAGGTCACCGGACCCGGCACCATCCGCATGGCCGACCCTTGTTCGAAGAACCCTGACTGGACACATTACGCCCATCCTTGCAGCGACCGCATCCACATCTGCGGCATCATCCTTTCGGACTGCAGCTACATTGAATTCACTGACATAGACGAGATCCGCGCCAACAACTACCACACGAACTTCGCGACCGACGACCACATCTTCATCGGTAACGTCAAGCTCCATGATGTCCGCTGCGTAAGCGGTGACGGTTTCAGCTTCTCCCAGGGCGCGAAGCACATACGCATCGAAAGATGCTTCTTCGACTCCAACGACGACGGCATCGTCATCACATCCAGCTACAAGGACCCTCGCGGCAAGATCGCCCCTTGGCGTCTCGACGACGACGAGGCCGACCATTCCATCCGTGACCTCAAGGTCGAGCACAGTTACATCAACTCAGCGAAGAATGGTGGAGGAAAGGCCATCGCCTTCATCCCATGGGGCAGCACCAACCCCGACCAGACCAAGCAGGAGACAGACAGCATATTCGTCTATGACTGTGTCCTCAAGGGTGGTCACAGCGTCGGAACCTGGTGTGACAATCCATTCGACGGGAAGCTGTTCACCAACGCCGAGATGGATGATTACGCTCCTGTCAAGAACATCAGGATCCTGAACAATGAATATCTCAGTGTCTGCGACCTCATCTGCGTCAAACCTACCAATTTCGTCTCGGACTGCGGTCTGCACAGCAGCACCGTTTTCAAGAACGTCGACTTCGCCGACGGACATTCCTACTGGACTCTCGACGGTGAAGCCGGTGCGTCCGACGGTTCAGGCTTCGTCAGGAGAGGCGGTTCCATCAGCCAGGGCCTCTACGTCAATGCCGGCGGCAGAACCTTCAAGGCCGAAGTTCAAGGCACCGGCGCCATCTTCGTCGCCCGGTCCCTTGACGGCGGCTGTGTCGCAACCCAGGAGTTCTGCTTCGAATCGGATGACTGGACGACAATAACCCTGCCGTTCACCCTCGATTCTTCAACGGAATGCCTTCTCGGTCTCAAGTCCGACGAGTCCGCAAGGATACGTTCCTGTAGTTTAGAATAGTATTGATAATGAATTAATTAAACTAATACATTTATGAAAAAAGCACTTGCAGCGTTTATTATTGCTTCAGTGGCCCTGACTCCTTCTTTCGCAAAGGACAAAGCACCGAAGAATGAAAAGGTCAACAAAGTAATCTTCCTTATCGGTGACGGAATGGGACTTCCTGCCGTCGCCACTTACATGTTCGACCAGAACCTTGAGCAGACGGCATTTGACCGGGCTCAGTACACGGGCTTTTCAAAGACATATTCAGCGAACTCACGCGTCACTGATTCAGCAGCCGGAGGTACCGCTCTCGCAACCGGCTACAAGACAGGTAACGGCATGCTCGGCATGACCCTTGACCAGACTCCTGTCAATTCCGTCGCATATTATGCCAAGCAGGAAGGCAAGTCTGTCGGTATCATCTGCACTTCCAACGTCT